>JAQVNN010000021.1 GCA_028703105.1 Paludibacter sp.
ATCAGTCACTTCATCCTAATTCATCAGAACATAAATTATTTCTTGAAAATCTGAAAGAAAAGAAAAAGAAACTGATGCATGATTATCCCATTATCAAGTTATAAAAAACCCCGAAAAATCATGTTTTCCGGGGTCTCTATTAAAAACGCATTTTTTAATCTAAAACAATAGGTTTGTATTTTGGAACAAGTGTTTTCATAATTGTCCATCCTATCAGGTAAGCTACTGCACAAATACAGAAGATAACAAAATATCCGGCTGGTTTTCCTTCAAATCCAAAGAAACTCATGTTTGTTTCACCGGCATATACAAATAAGTTACCTGCACCTTTTTGAAGAATCATAGATCCAATTCCACCTGCCATGCCACCAATTCCTGTAACTGTTGCAATTGCACCCTGGGGGAACATATCTCCAATGGTTGAAAATAAGTTTGCGCTCCAAGCCTGGTGAGCTGCACAACCGATAGAAATCAGCAATACAGGAATCCATGCAGCATTTTTTCCGAGATCTACAAATTGCATTCCCAGTGGTTGGGCTAACAGTACTAAAAGAGGAAAGAATGCGAAGATTAACATCGCTTTCATCCTTGCAGCATAGGGATCCTGACCGGTACGGTTGATAAAAATCGTAGGCAATTTACCGCCAAAAATTGACAGAACAGTAACGATAGCATAAAGTGTGAAGATAAGCGCCATGCCCAGTCCGTCAGACATTTTGATATCGAATTGTGTGTGCAAATAAGATGGCGTCCAGAAAAGGAAGAACCACCATACACCGTCGGTCATGAATTTACCAACGGCAAATGCCCAGGTTTGTTTAAAAGTAAATGTTTTGAAGAAAGGTATTTTCTCTACTTCTTTTTTGGGTTTAGAAGTCTGTTCTACTTGCTCCTGTTTGTCTTGTTCAATATACGCTATTTCAGCAGCATTCACAAATTTACTTTCACGAGGTTTATCATAAACAAACACCCAGAATGCCATCCAAATAAAACCAAAAGCACCAATGATGATAAATGCCATTTCCCATCCAAAAGCTTTGGCCAATGGCGGAATACTCAGAGGAGCGAATAATGCGCCAATAGAAGCTCCAGCATTAAAAATGGAAGTTGCATAAGCACGGTCTTTTTTAGGAAAATATTCAGCAGTTGCTTTAATCGCTGCCGGGAAGTTTCCGGCTTCACCCAGTGCAAGTATAGCACGTGCAACAAGGAAACTCCACATACTAACTGTTGCGATTACTATTGCTACATCTCCGGTTGCAGCAGCTAATTCGGCTGCGCTTCCCAACCCAACGTAAGCCTCTGTAATAATTCCGCAAACAGCATGAAGACAGGCACCTAAACTCCATACGCCAATTGCCCATAAAAACCCTTTTTTGGTTCCCATCCATTCAACGAATCTTCCTGCAAAAAGCATTGATATTGCATAAAAGATGGAGAAAAATGAGGTAATTGTACCATAATGTGATTCATCCCAATGAAACTCAGGTTTGATAAACTCATCCCATGTAAGTGATAAAACCTGTCTATCCAGATAATTAATTGTGGTAGCAACAAATAGCATAAGCACAATGGTCCATCTGTGGTTCGACATTTTTTCAGCTACTGATTGTGATTTACTCATGTTGTTTAATTTATTGTGAATAATTTATTTTTTTACTTTTTGAATGATAGCAATGGCTCCTGCACATAAGTTGCGGATACCGTCCCAGTTTTCAGTTTTGATCATCTCTGCCGGGAAAAGATTGGAGCCCATTCCGACACAGGTAACACCGGCATCAAACCAAGCTTTCAGGTTGGCTTCTTCAGGCTTAACCCCACCAGTCACCATCAGGTTCGACCAGGGCATAGGAGCTTTGAGTCCTTTTACAAAGCCTGCTCCAAGTACATCACCCGGGAATACCTTGCAGACGTCACAACCCATTTCCTGTGCAAAACCAACTTCAGATACAGAACCACAACCGGGGGCATAAGGCACCAGTCTTCTGTTAGCTACTTTGGCTACATCCGGGTTAAAGAGCGGACCAACGATAAAATTTGCACCCAACTGAATATAAAGCGATGCAGTAGGAGCGTCAACTATAGATCCTATACCCAGGATCATTTCCGGACATTCCTTTGCTCCGTATTTTACCAGTTCGGCAAAAACCTCCTGTGCAAAATCACCTCTGTTGGTAAATTCAAATACGCGAACGCCACCTGCATAACAAGCTTTTAATACCTGTTTGGCAACTTCGACATCCTTGTGATAAAATACCGGAACCATGCCGGTTTCCTTCATCGCGGATAATACTTCTAATTTTGAGAAACGCATGTTTTTTCTTTTATTAAACGTCAAATGACGAACGTCAAACGTCTGTTATTAGTAAGATTGTTTTTCAGTAATTATTTAAATATCCTCATTCCTCAGTCATTAGTTTTTTTGTCATTAGACATTAGACATTAGACATTTGACTGGAGATTAATTTTTATCTTGACACCCTTCCCGATCCGTCGCCACCCATCAGGGCTTCAACTTCAGCAACGGTAACCATGTTGAAATCACCATAAATGGTGTGTTTCAGGCAGGAAGCTGCGACAGCGAATTCCAGCGCTTTCTGGTCGTTGCCGGTATAGGTAAGTAAACCGTAAATTAAACCACCCATGAAAGAATCACCACCACCAACGCGGTCAACAATATGGGTAATATTATAATCTTTTGATATTTTAAGAGAACCGTCAGAATACAAACACCCTCTCCAGGTGTTGTGGTTGGCGTTGATTGAACCGCGAAGCGTAATAATAACCTTTTTGGCACGTGGGAATCTTGTCATCAGTTGTTTGCAGACTGATTCAAATTCTGCAGCATTCACTTCGCCGCCTGTATGAGCTACATCAAAACCTTCCGGTTTGATACCGAATACTTTTTCAGCATCTTCTTCATTACCGAGGATTACATCACAACCATTAACCAAAGCAGGCATCACTTCCGAAGCAGATTTACCGTATTTCCATAAATTTTTTCTGTAGTTCAAGTCTGTAGAAACAGGAACACCCATTTCATTGGCAACCTGGATTGCTTCAAGACAAGCATCGGCAGCTCCTTGTGAAAGAGCCGGTGTAATTCCTGTCCAGTGAAACCAATCTGCATCCTTCAACACCTCACGCCAGTTGATCATGCCTGGTTTGATTTCAGCAATAGACGAATTAGCGCGGTCGTACACCACTTTACTTGCACGAGCAACAGCACCTGTCTCAAGAAAATAAATACCAACCCTATCCCCGCCACGAAGGATGTTGTGTGTACCTACACCATATTTACGAAGGTTCATAATGCAGGATTCCGCAATGTCATTTTTAGGCAAACGGGTAACAAATTCAGCATTCATACCATAATTTGCGAGTGAAACTGCTACATTGGCTTCACCACCGCCAAATGTAGCGTTGAATTGTGTTGCCTGACTAAAACGTTCATATCCGGGAGTGGCCAGACGAAGCATAATTTCTCCAAAAGTTACAATCTTTTTACTCATTTCTGTATAAATATATTTTCTGAAAAATTGGTTGACCAAAAGTAGTACATTATTTTTGACTGCGCAAAAATACAATGGATTTTTTTATAAGGAATCCAAATTTAGTACGGATAACATGCTACTTTTGTTCATTTCAAAAATTAAAGAACTTTTTCGCGTTATTATAACTGACGTTTTCAATCATTTGTCCTATGAAATCGATTTCAGAAGCAGGAAGTAATCCGTTTTCGATATCGTTGCCAATTATGTTGCATAACGTACGGCGGAAATATTCATGACGGGGATAGGAGAGGAAACTTCTTGAATCAGTAAGCATGCCCACGAATCTGCTTAATAATCCCAATACCGAAAGTGCATTCATTTGTTTTTCCATGCCATCTTTTTGGTCGAGAAACCACCAACCAGAACCGAATTGAATTTTTCCGGGGACTGTTCCATCCTGAAAATTGCCAATCATGGTAGCAATCATTTCATTATCAGCTGGATTCAGGTTGTATAGGATGGTTTTAGCTAATTTGTCATTGTTGTCCAGTTGGTTCAGAAACTTTGACAAGGATTTTGCCGTGTTGAAAGTTCCAATAGAGTCGAATCCGGTATCAGGGCCTATTTTAGTGAAAAAACGGGTATTGTTATTGCGAATTGCACCATAATGGAATTGTTG
The DNA here is from genome assembly GCA_028703105.1 of Paludibacter sp. Taxonomy (GTDB): domain Bacteria; phylum Bacteroidota; class Bacteroidia; order Bacteroidales; family Paludibacteraceae; genus Paludibacter. The sequence continues at coordinate 4,174 of JAQVNN010000021.1, forward strand.
TGTCCATCCTTTTTCCCAGTCCATTTCAGCCAGAATAACCATCATTGCCGACTTGAATTTTAGAATTTCTTCCTGTGTCAGGCATTTTCCTCCATATACTTTATTGAATATGATTCTGATTTCCGATTCGGAATAATCTTCTGCATAAAACTCTTCAATTCCATGGTCAGATAATTTACATCCCATTTCGTGGAAAAAATCCTGACGTTTCCGTAACGCTGCAATCATGTCGTCGAAATTAGCAATGCTGATACCTGAAACTTCAGCCAGTTGTTCAACATATGTTCTGAAAACAGTTTGGTTTTCAACTGCCATAGCTTTATCCGGGCGCCAGGTTGGCAGCATTTTGATTTCAAAACCATCTTTTTTAGTTTTTATATGGTGTTCAAGCGTATCTACCGGATCATCGGTCGTACACACTACTTCAACCTTGTAATGACGCATCAGGTTTCGGGCAGAATAATCCGGCGAATTCAGCTTTTCGTTACAGGCATCATAAATTTCACGGGCTGTTTTGGGTGAAAGCAATTTCTCTATTCCAAAAGCAGTTTTTAGCTCCAGATGTGTCCAGTGATACAAAGGATTGCGCATAGTATAGGGAACCGTTTCTGCCCATTTTTCAAATTTTTCCCAGTCTGAAGTATCCTTACCTGTGATATATTTTTCATTTATCCCATTGGTTCGCATCGCCCGCCATTTGTAGTGGTCGCCTCCCAACCAAGCCTCTGTAATTGTTTTAAACTGATGATCGTTGGCTACCATGGATGGAACCAGGTGACAGTGATAATCGATTATCGGCTGTTTAGCAGCATGTTCGTGATACAACCTTTCAGCTGTTGTTGTTTGCAATAAAAAGTTTTCATCTAAAAATTTTTTCATGATGTAATTTTAAAAATAATGCATTCAAAACTTGTTTTTCATGTAAATTATTATCGTTTGGTCATAAAATGAGCCCTGAAAATTTATGTTTTATAGCAGTTATAGAAAAAATCAAATGATTATTTGGTATGTCTATAAACTGAAATGATGAATGTAATTAATTTTAAATCAATTAGATATTACTTTATCTTGTTTTTAAAACTAAAACCGTGTTCGGACACGAAGGTACAAAAAATTTTAATTTTACAAGATATATTGTACTTTTGTGGAAGTCTTTTTTGTGTGCGCACACGATATTGCCATTTTCAATGAAAAAAGAGAATTTAAAAAACATCAGGATTAAAGATATTGCTATTATGGCGGGGGTTTCAGAAGGAACAATTGACCGGGTATTGCATAATAGAGGGGAGGTTTCTGAAAAAACCCGGTTGAAAGTAGAACATGTTTTAAACGAGATTGAATATTCCCCGAATCTATTGGCTCGTTCATTAGCCTCCAAAAAAAAGTTTTTGTTCACCTGCATCATACCAGAACATAAACCGAATGATTATTGGCAAAGTGTAGAAGATGGTTTTAACCTTGCTGCCCGTGATTTTTCCCAATATAATGTGCAACTGAAGAAATATTATTATGATCAGTATGATGCTAATAGTTTTACGATCTTATCAGAAAAAATTATAAACGATCAACCTGATGCATTAATTATAGCCCCGATATTTAAAGAAGAAACAATCAAACTAATTCAGTTACCGGGTTTTAAGCATATTCCTTTTTCTTTTATTGATTCCATGCTTGAAGAATTGGATTTTTTAACCTACTATGGACAAGATTCTTTTCAGAGCGGATATGTTGCAGCCAGGCTAATGACTCAGTCTATACCGCAAAATGCGGAAGTTCTGATAATCAGAAATAAACGCAAAGGTGCAGTCTCGAATCAGACCTTTGTTAGAAAAAAAGGATTTATTCAATATCTTATTGACTTTAAGTTATCAAATATTAAGTTAATTGACATTGAATTACATGAAAATGATGATGATGCGAATTATAAGGTTCTTCAGAAGGTATTTCAGAAATATGATAATATTCAAGGGGCAATTACATTTAATTCAAAGGTGTATCGGTTAGCAGGGTATTTTGAGGAACTCCATTATAATCATATTCAGTTGATTGGATATGACTTGCTGGAAGAAAATATCGGTTATTTAAAAAAAGGAGTGGTGTCTTTTCTATTAGCTCAACGTCCGGAAAAACAGGCTTATTTTACGATACGGGATGTTTGTATGAGATTGGTTATGAAACAGGAAGTGAAAAAAAATAATTATATGCCGGTTGATATCATCATAAAAGAGAATATTGAGGAATACCGGCAATTTACTGAATAAATAAAGAAAACATGGAAAACTTGTTTAATGTAAAAGGTTTAGTTACGGTAATCACCGGTGGAAGTGGTGTCCTGGGACGCGGAATGTCGGAATACATGTGTTCGCAAGGGGCTAAGGTTGTCATTCTCGGCAGAAGTCGGGATAAAGCTAAAAATCTTGAAGATGAACTCAGAAAGAAGGGTTACGAAGCAACTGGCTATTCTGCTGATGTATTGGTGAAAGAAAATCTTGAAGAAGTTGCCAGTCAGATTATGGCAAAATACGGGCGCGTAGATGTATTGGTTAATGCTGCTGGTGGTAATATGGCAGGTGCTACTATTCCACCGGATAAAACCATTTTTGACCTTGAAATTGAGGCATTTCGCAAGGTAGTGGATTTAAACTTGTTTGGAACAGTTCTTCCTACGATGGTTTTTGCTAAATTCATGGTTGAACAGAAAAAAGGCAGCATTATTAATGTTTCCTCTGAATCTGCTATCCGGCCTCTTACACGTGTGGTAGGTTACAGTGCGTCCAAAGCCGCGATGACTAATTTTACCAAATACATGGCGACAGAACTGGCTACAAAATTTGGCGAAGGGCTTCGTGTTAATGCCATTGCACCCGGATTTTTTATAACAGAACAAAATCGTACGTTGTTGACAAATTCTGATGGATCTTTGACTGCCCGTGGTGAAAAGATTATTGCTCATACTCCTTTTGGTCGGTTCGGACAGCCGGAAGAGTTATTTGGAACTTTGCATTGGCTGGCCAGCGATGCTTCAAAATTCGTTACGGGTACACTTACTGTTATTGATGGAGGGTTTGATGCTTTTGCTATTTAGTTTGTAGTTGTATAAAGTACCAAGAAAGTTTTTATTAGGTATAAAATTAACATGTGATTAACAATCCATCTGTGTTGTTGGATTTTAACCCTAAATTTTTGAATCAAATATGTATTTATGTAAACAATCCTGGAGGTGGTATGGTCCTAAGGATCCGGTGTCGTTGTCAGATATTCGCCAGGCGGGAGCAACTGACATTGTATCTGCTTTGCATGAAATTCCTAATGGAGAGGTGTGGCCGGTTGATGCCATTCTGGAAAGAAAAAAAATGATTACTGATGCCGGTTTGATATGGTCGGTAGTAGAAAGTGTCCCTGTACACGAGGATATAAAAAAACGTTGCGGAAATTATAAAACGTACATTGATAATTATAAACAAACCATTCGTAACCTGGCTGCCTGCGATATTCGCATTGTGACATACAATTTTATGCCTGTGCTTGATTGGACACGTACTGACCTGGCATACCCGATGCCGGATGGTTCGTTAGCCTTGAGATTTGAAATGGCCGCTTTTGTTGCATTTGATCTGTTTTTATTAAAAAGACCAGGAGCAGAGAAAGATTACACTCCGGAACAAATAGAAAAAGCACGCATCCGCTTTGAACGTATGTCAGAAGAAGAAAAGAGAACATTAATTCATAACATGATTGCAGGACTTCCGGGAGCAGAGGAAAGTTTTACCCTGGAACAATTTCAGGCCGCCCTTGATACATACAAGGATATCAATGAAGATCAGTTACGAAATAATTTATTTTATTTTATCAATGAAATTACTTTTGTAGCTGAAGAAGTAGATGTGCTTATGGCAATTCATCCGGATGATCCTCCTCGTTCTATCCTTGGACTGCCTCGTATTTTAAGTACTGCTGAGGACGTGAGAAAACTTTTCGCTGCGGTTCCGAGTATGACTAATGGCATCTGCTTGTGTACGGGTTCATTCGGAGTTTCTTCGGTGAACGATTTGACTGCCATGCTTCGTGAGTTTGGTGAACGGTTGTATTATGTCCATTTCAGAAGTACCAAAAGAAATGAAGAAGGAGATTTCTATGAAGATAATCATCTTGAAGGGGACGTGGACATGTATGAAGCTATGAAAGCACTATTGGTTGTGATGTATTCATACAAGCGTCGCATACCTATGCGTCCCGACCATGGTCATCAAATGCTCGATGATTTACGTAAAAAAACAAATCCAGGTTATTCTGCTATTGGTATGTTAAGAGGCATGGCTGAATTGCGAGGCCTGGAAATGGGTATTTCCAGGACTTTATTTTAGTCAGGAAAGGAAATGCGGATTTATTGAAACAATCAATTTATTAATTTACTTATCCTTTGTAATGAAGATAAGGTATAACATCAAAAATGAGATGATCACATTAAAGGAAAACACAAAGTATGCCCTGATGGTGGCAAGTAGTATGGGTATTCGTATTACTCCGTTTAACGGGCAACCGGTTTACAGTAGTAAATTGTATGAAATGCAGGTCACAAGTGCAGAAACCAATGTAGCTAGTATTGCCTCTTTTTTGGGCCTTCCGGTTAAAGTATTGACTACTTTTGTGAAAGACAGCCCAATTGCACAATTGATTAAGGCTGATCTGCGGAGTCGGAATATGGACTTTGAAGGACCGGAAGTACCTCAGGGTGATCCGTGGGGCTATCGTCATCAGTTTAATATTGCTGATAGTGGATTTGGATCCCGTGGTCCGCGTGTATTGAATGACCGTGCCGGTGAGGTGGGGCGCACACTTAACGTGAAAGATTTTGATTTGGAACGCATCTTTGTAAAAGAAGGAGTGCAAATTCTTCATCTTTCGGGGTTAATCGCAGCGTTGTCACCTGACACCAGTAACTTCTGTCTCCAACTTGCCCGGTATGCGAAAAAAACCGGTACACGCATCTCTTTTGACCTGAATTACAGGGCTTCTTTCTGGAAGGGAAGAGAAAAAGAATTACGTGAAATATTTACTGAAATTGCTTCTGTTTCAGATATTTTAATTGGAAATGAAGAAGATTACCAACTTTGTCTCGGAGTTAAGGGTCCGGAAGCAGGAGGAAAAGGTATTGAAGCTGAAATTGACGGGTTTAAAGGAATGATTGGTCGTGTAAAACAAGCTTTTCCTAATGCTTCGGTTTATGCCACAACATTGCGACAAGTAATTAGTACAAATGAACATTTATGGGGGGCAATATTGTTAGATGGAGAAAACTGGCATGTTATTCAGCCCAGAAAAATTAATGTGCTCGACCGTATAGGTGGTGGTGATGGCTTTGTGGGCGGAATGCTTTATGGTATTCTGAAAGGATGGGAATCAGAAAAATGGGCGCAATTTGGTTGGGCAACCGGCGCTTTGGCTACCACTTTCCTGACTGATTATGCACAACCTGCTGATGAAGAGCAAGTATGGAGTGTCTGGGGTGGAAATGCGAGGGTGAAAAGATAGTGGAAAACGTAGAGACGCGCTATTAACGCGTCTTTGAAAACAAATAATCATATCATGTTATATTACGAACGGGGTTCTATCAATATAGAGCTAACTTCTGATGACCTGAAAAAAGGGTTGTACGAAGCGTTAGAAAAAATGGGAAAAAAGCATAAAGTACTTGTTGTACCGCCGGATTATACGCGATTCCCAAGTCGTGCAGGTGAACTGACTGAATACGCCTGGCAGTATTACGGTGATGTGCTGACGGATGTGCTGCCAGCGTTGGGAACTCATTCGTCGATGACAGATCATCAAATAGCACACATGTTCGGTAGCTTGCCTACATCCTTGATTCGGGAGCATGATTGGCGGAATGATGTGGTAACACTGGGCATGGTTCCGGCTGAATTTGTAAAGGAAGTCTCGGAAGGTGCTGTTGATTTCCCATGGCCAGCCCAGGTAAATAAATTATTGCGAGATGGAAATTTTGATTTAATTTTGTCCATTGGTCAGGTGGTGCCTCATGAAGTGGTAGGCATGGCGAATTATAACAAGAATATCTTTGTCGGAACTGGTGGAGTAGAAGGTATCAACAAAAGTCATTTCGTGGGTGCTGCTTATGGTATGGAACGCATGATGGGACATGCAGATACACCGGTACGTCGCATTTTCAACTATGCTTCCGATCATTTTGCAAATCATTTGCCGATTGTATATGTGCAAACGGTAGTGGGATTGGACAAAGCAGATGGTAAAGTGAAATGTCGCGGACTGTATATAGGCGATGACTTTGAAGTGTTCGATAAAGCTGCAAAACTTGCTTTGGAGGTTAATTTCGAAATGCTCGACAAACCCTTGAAAAAGGTGGTTGTGTATCTCGATCCTACTGAGTTTAAAAGTACCTGGCTGGGTAATAAATCCATCTACCGCACTCGCATGGCGATTGATGATGGGGGTGAACTTATTGTGTTGGCACCGGCTTTGGTTGAATTTGGTGAAGATAATGAAATCGATCGTTTGATTCGCAAATATGGTTATTTTGGTACACCTGCCACCCTGAAAGCTTGTGATGAAAACGAGGAACTGCGCAACAACCTGAGTGCAGCAGCTCATTTAATTCACGGTTCATCGGAAGGTCGTTTCAGCGTGACGTATTGTCCGGGAAAAGACAAAAAAAATCTAACCAGAAAGGAAATAGAAGGTGTTGGGTTTAAATATGCTGATATTGATGAAGTAACAGCCAGATACAATCCTGAAAAATTGAAAGATGGTTTCAACATCATGCCTGATGGAGAAGAGATATTCTATATTTCCAATCCAGCACTGGGGTTGTGGGCGTACAAAGAAAGGTTTAATTATTAGTGGTCAGTGGATAGTGGGTAATAATATGGATAAAATAAACTGGGGTATCATCGGATGTGGAAATGTCACCGAGCTAAAAAGCGGTCCGGCATTTAACAAGGTGGAACATTCACGGCTGGTTGCCGTGATGCGCCGCAATGCTGCATTGGCAGAAGATTATGCCAAGAGACATCAGATTTCACGATTTTACACGGATGCCGATGAATTGATTAATGACCCGGAGGTGAATGCTGTTTATGTAGCAACACCTCCTGATACCCACGCGATGTATGCCATCAAAGCCATGAAAGCAGGCAAGCCGGTTTATGTGGAAAAACCGATGGCCCGGACCTATACTGAATGTCAGGAGATGATACGTGTGTCGGAAGTGACCGGCATGCCGCTGTATGTTGCGTATTACAGGCGGACTTTACCGGCTTTTCTTAAAGTGAAAACATTGCTGGAAGAAGGTGCAATTGGTAAATTGCTTACTGTGAATATTCGTTTGCATAAAGCTTTTGGAGAAAAAGACCAGTATCCGGAGCAACAAAGCTGGCATGTAAATCCGGAAATTGCCGGTGCAGGATATTTCTATGACCTGGCATCTCATCAGCTTGATTATCTCGACTTTGTGTTAGGACAGATTTCAGAAGTAAAAGGTGTTGCTCATAATATAGCCGGCTTTTATAAAGCTGAAGATACTGTGTCGGCTGTTTTTGCATTTGATTCGGGCGTAACAGGTACTGGCAGCTGGTGTTTCGTGGTAGATAAAAATAGTGAGGAAGATAAGATTGAAATCATCGGGACAAAAGGAACAATCAGTTTTCCTTGTTTTGAAAAAGGAAACGTGGAGATGACTATCGGTTATAACAAATCAACCTATAATTTTCAAAACCATGAAAATATTTCTTTTTATCTTGTTGAACAGGTTGTCGGAGCGCTGCGTGAAGAAAATAAGTGTGTCAGCACCGCGTACTCAGCCGCCCGAACCAATTTTATCATGGAAGAAATCATAAAATCCTATTATAAAAAATAAACACATGTTTACTCGTGTGACTAAAGTGGTAAAAAATGAAAATTATCATCGACGATAAAATACCCTATATCAAAGGAGCTTTTGAAAATGTTGCTGAAGTAATCTACCTGCCTGGTTCGAAGACCACGCCTGAAGTAGTGCGGGATGCAGATGCCATCATTACCCGTACCCGTACCATCTGCAACGAACAATTGCTTGCCGGCTCGACTGTTAAGTTCATTGCAACAGCCACGATTGGTTACGATCACATTGATACGGATTATTGTGACAGAGCCGGCATTAAATGGACAAACGCACCAGGTTGTAATTCCGGATCGGTTGAACAATACATTACTTCTGTTCTGATGGTGCTTGCCGAAACAAAAAATATCAGCTTAAGCAACCTTTGCATCGGAATCGTTGGCGTGGGTAATGTAGGAAGTAAAGTTGCCCGTGTCTGTGAGTTGTTAGGAATGAAAGTCTTGCTTAATGACCCTCCCAGAGAGCGACTCGAAGGTTTGGATAAATTCGTTAGTCTGGATCAAATTAAACAAAGAGCCGATATCATTACCCTGCATGTACCGCTGAATATGAAGGGCGATGATGCTACGTATCATCTGGCGGATGAGTTTTTCTTTAAATCACTTAGAAAGAGACCGGTAATCATCAATTCTTGCAGGGGGGAAGTAATTCATACAGAAGCTGTAAAAAAAGCTCTTATTGATGGTGATATTGCTTCATTTGTTTGCGATTGTTGGGAAAATGAACCCGATATTGATTTGGAATTGTTGGAGATGACCAGCCTGGCAACTCCGCACATTGCCGGATATTCAAAAGATGGAAAAGCAACTGGTACGCTGATGAGTGTAAAGGCTGTCAATAATTTTTTTCAACTTGGTCTCGACTACTGGCGTCCTGAAGGAGTGGAAATGCCTTTACAGTCTTTAATCAAAATTGATGGAGCGGGATTTAATGAACAACAAATTATTGCAAAAGCTGTTTTGCATACCTATAATATCAGAAATGATGATGCAATCTTCAGAAACAATCCTGATGATTTTGAAAAGCAAAGAGGCGATTATCCAGCAAGAAGAGAATTTCCGGCTTTTACGATTGAAGCTAAATCAGTTAGTCCGGAAACGATTGAGAAATTAAAGAAAATGGGATTTGATGTGATAGAAAAGTGAAAGTTCATTAAACCTGTCAGGTTTTTAAAACCTGACAGGTTGGGTATTCAAATAAAACAAATAACAAATAATACAATATGAAACAAAAAGCAGATATTGGTTTAATCGGGTTGGCCGTGATGGGTGAAAACCTGGTGTTAAATATGGAAAGTAAAGGCTTTACAGTTGCCGTTTACAATCGTACTGTTGAAAAGGTAGATAAGTTTATAAGTAGTCGTGGTGCAGGTAAAAATTTCATCGGCGCTCATTCAGTAAAAGAACTGTGTGATTCTCTCGAAAAGCCACGAAAAGTGATGATGCTCGTTAAAGCAGGAAAAGCAGTCGATGATTTTATTGAACAATTACTTCCGCACCTGGAAAAAGGCGATATCATCATCGATGGAGGTAATACCCATTTTCCGGATACCATTCGTCGTGCCAATTATGTGGAAAGCAAAGGATTGCTTTATATCGGAACCGGCGTTTCAGGAGGAGAAGAAGGGGCACTTTTAGGTCCTTCCATTATGCCTGGCGGTTCGCCTACTGCATGGCCTGCTGTGAAAGAGATTTTCCAGGCTATCGCGGCCAAAGTAGAAGATAATATTCCTTGCTGCGACTGGGTAGGAGAAGGTGCTGCTGGTCATTTCGTAAAAATGGTGCATAATGGTATTGAATACGGCGATATGCAGATTATTAACGAAGCTTACCAGGTGATGAAAGATCTATTGGGTATGAGCGCAGATGAAATGCATGAAGTTTTCAGGGAATGGAACAAGGGAGACCTGGATTCTTATCTGATTGAAATTACCCGAGACATTCTGGCGGTGAAAGACGAAGATGGTCAGCCCTTGGTGGAAAAAATCCTGGATACAGCCGGACAAAAGGGTACCGGTAAATGGACAGGTGTTACTGCCCTTGATCTGGGTATTCCTCTGACACTCATTGGGGAGTCTGTATTTGCACGTTGCTTGTCGGCACAGAAGGACATTCGCGTAAAAGCTTCAAAAGTTATCAGTGGGCCCAAAGTGAATTTTACTGGTGACAAAGCACAAATGATTTCCGATTTGAAAGATGCTTTATTCGGAGCCAAAATCATTTCATACGCACAGGGTTATGACCTGATGATGGAAGCTGCGAAGGAATACGGTTGGAGCCTGAACTATGGCGGTATCGCGTTGATGTGGCGTGGGGGCTGTATCATCCGTTCCGTATTTTTAGGTGATATCAAAAAAGCATTTGATAAAAATCCAACCCTGGAAAATCTGCTGCTCGATCCGTATTTCAAAGAAAAAGTTGAAAAATCACAGGAAGGCTGGAGAAGAGTGTGCGCAATTGCTTTGACGAACGGAATACCTGTTCCGGCACTGACATCGGCGCTTTGTTATTTTGACGGTTTACGTAGTGAAAGATTGCCGGCCAATTTGTTACAAGCCCAGCGTGACTATTTCGGGGCACATACTTATGAACGCATAGATAGACCCAGAGGCGAATTCTTTCACACCAACTGGACCGGTAGAGGAGGTGCTACGGCTTCTACAACCTATGAGGTGTAGGTATTACAATTTAACCATTTACGGTTCACAATTTAGTGTTGGTAGATGGTTCATTCAAAAAGGCTGATTCGGTTTAATTCGAATCAGCCTTTTTGAAATTGTAATTACCAACGACTGTGTATATAGGCAACTTCAGTACTGCTCCTGTTCGTTCGGAAAATCTCCCGACTTGACATCTTCCACATAATGTTTGATGGCCTGATCCATAACAGCTTCCAGGTTGGCATATCTCCTCAGAAAGCGCGGAGAAAAATCGTTGTTTAGTCCTAACATATCATGTATAACCAATACCTGACCATCTACGCCACCACCTGCACCAATGCCAATTACAGGAATGGTCAGTTCAGCTGCAATTTGTTTTGCTAATTTAGCTGGTATTTTTTCCAGAACAAGAGCAAAACATCCGGCGTCTTCTAATAAATGCGCATCGCGGATGAGTTTTTCTGCTTCTTCATCTTCCTGAGCCCTTACGGCATAAGTTCCATATTTATTGATTGACTGTGGCATTAGTCCTAAATGTCCCATTACAGGTATTCCGGCACTCAGAACACGTTTGATGGATTCGATAACTTCTTCTCCTCCTTCCATCTTTAAACAGTCGCCATGAGTTTCTTTCATAATTCTAATGGCCGAAGTAATGGCTTCACGGGAATTCCCCTGATAGGTTCCAAAAGGCATATCAACCACTACAAGTGCACGTTTAACACCACGTACCACTGATTTTGCCAAAAAAATCATTTGATCTAAGGTGATTGGCAACGTGGTGACATTCCCACACATAACATTGGAAGCCGAATCTCCGACTAAAATAACGTCTATCCCGGCTCGATCAACAATACTGCCCATGGTGTAATCATAAGCTGTTAACATGCTTATTTTTTCACCTCTTTTTTTCATTTCTATTAATCGCTGAGTAGTTACCCTGCGAACATTTTCGTAATGTATCGACATTTTTTTACGTTTTAATGTGGCTGCAAAGATATGGAATTAATTTTTAATCGGCTATACAATTTTTTATAAATACAAACGTTTTTATAACACATAATTAAATAAAATATTAACCATTCTGCATTGGATATTCCAATTTTATTAAATAAAAGATATACCTTTGCAGTTGCTATTATTGCATGTTGCGTATGAAAAAAAATGACTTCGGTTTATTTGATACTACTTTCTTCCCTAAATTTGTTGCGATGAAATACCTGCCGAGGTGGATTGTACTACTGATGGATGTTTTACTGAGTATTATTGCTTTTGTAATAGCCATTTATGTTGCTGATAAAATGAAATTAGAACAATCTTCTTCTGTTTTAATCAGTGATATCCTGCGAACAGTTGTTTTGATGACTTTACAGATTGTTTTATTCTGGTTTTTTCACACTTATTCGGGAGTCTTGCGATATGCAAGTTTTGTGGATGCCATTAAATTGTTCTTTTCTGTTGTTATCAACATTGCTATTATCATGTTAATCAATCTTGTTCTGACTTCTTTTTCCAAAGGAATACTTATTTTTTATTCGGAATTGATAATATATGGTGTACTGTCTTTCTTATTCTTACTGTTAATCAGATTGCTTGTTAAAACTTCGTACGATTATTTTACGCAACGGGGCGACTACATTACTCCTGTTATGATTTACGGAACAAAATCCGCTGCTATTGGAATTGCTAAAATGCTTATGTCGGAACAGGTTGGTTCAAAATATAAGTTAGTCGGATTTATTGACGATGATAAAAACGCGAGTGAAAAAATGATCATGGGAGTTAAGGTATATCACCTGAATGATGAAATTTTAAAAAAGATTATTGTCAAAAAATGTAAATCTATTATCATCTCTCCCGTAAAACTAAATCAGGTGAACTCATCCAATATCTTGGAAAAATTCATCAATAACAACCTTACTATATTATCACTTCCACCTATGAACATTTGGAAAAATGACATTCCGAACATTGGTGAGATAAGGTCTATTCCAATTGAAAATTTATTGGAGCGCCCTCAAATAAATATCTCTACTGATAATATTGCTAGTCAGCTTAAAGATAAAGTAGTACTGGTAACCGGCGCTGCAGGTTCGATAGGGAGTGAAATTGCTTTACAGGTTCTGAAATTTGATACCAAATTGGTTGTGTTGCTGGATCATGCTGAATCACAAATGCATGAACTAAAACTTGATTTGGAGGAAAAATATGAAGATAAAAATGTCACGGTTTTTTTGGGAGATGTGCGTCACAAAGACAGGATGGAATACATGATGGATTTGTACCGGCCGGATGTCATCTACCACGCTGCTGCATACAAACATGTTCCGATGATGGAAGATTACCCGGTTGAAAGTGTACAGGTAAATGTGCTTGGAACTAAAATTCTGGCGGATTTGGCTGTAAAATACAGGGTTGAACGTTTCGTGATGGTATCGACAGATAAAGCAGTGAATCCAACGAATGTAATGGGCGCATCAAAACGAATTGCTGAAATTTATGTGCAATCTCTTTATCGTAAACTGAGTACAAGCATGAATGGTTCTACAACCAAATTTATCACAACTCGTTTTGGAAATGTATTGGGGTCGAATGGTTCTGTTATTCCTTACTTTAAGAAACAAATTGAACACGGAGGACCTGTCACGGTAACTCATCCGGAAATTATCCGCTATTTCATGACTATTCCTGAGGCGTGTATGCTGGTGTTAGAAGCCGGCTCGATGGGTAATGGGGGGGAAATATATATTTTCGACATGGGAAAACCGGTAAAAATTGTTGATTTAGCCCGGAAAATGATTCGTTTGGCGGGTTTTGTACCGGAAGAAGATATTAAAATTGTTTATACCGGTCTTCGTCCCGGAGAAAAATTGTTTGAAGAGTTGTTGAATAAAAAAGAACACACACAAAATACACACCATCCCAAAATTATGATTGCTAACGTGCAATTGTATGATTATGATAAGGTTTCTGTTTTAATTGATAAACTTATTAATTACAGTAAGCTTTGTAAAGATTACCTGACCGTGGCAACTATGAAAAAAATTGTACCTGAATTCAAAAGTAAGAATTCTCAATATGAGCGCTTAGATATATGATTTCCATAGAACAATTGCGGGTTGAATTTGGTGGAACTCCACTATTCGATGATATAGGATTTCTCATTAATCCAAAAGACAGAATTGCCCTCGTCGGAAAAAACGGCGCGGGCAAAACTACTTTATTAAAGCTGATATCCGGAAGAATGTTGCCCACAAAAGGTCGCATCGTTCTACCCAAAGATCTGACGATCGGTTACCTGCCACAGCACATGATTCACAATGAAGGAACTACTGTCATGCAGGAAACGGAAAAAGCGTTTGATCATATTAAACAACTTCACTGTGAGCTTGACCGTATGGGAGCTGAACTGGCTACTAGAACAGATTATGACAGTGAGGATTATCATCGTATCATCGAGAAATTGGCGCATACGCAGGAATATCTCCAAATTGTTGATGGCGGAAATTACCAGGCTGAAATTGAAAAAACACTAATTGGACTCGGCTTTGAACGTGCGGACTTCATCAGACAATGCGCTGAATTCAGTGGCGGGTGGCGGATGCGCATCGAACTGGCTAAAATTATCATGCAGCGACCCGATCTATTGTTGCTCGATGAGCCGACCAATCATTTGGATATTGAATCGATTCAGTGGTTGGAGAATTTTCTGATCAACTCGGGAAGCGCTGTGGTACTGGTATCGCACGACAGAGCTTTTATTGATGCGGTTACAACCAGAACCATTGAAATCTCCCTGGGTAAAATATACGATTATCAGGTAAACTATTCCAACTATGTGGAATTGCGCAAGGAAAGACACGAACAACAGATCAGGGCTTACGAAAATCAACAGAAAATGATTCAGGATACGGAAGAGTTTATCGAGCGTTTTCGTTATAAAGCTTCCAAATCGGTTCAGGTTCAGTCGCGAATTAAACAGCTGGAAAGACTGGAACGAATCGAAGTAGATCGGGAGGACAACTCAAGGCTGAACCTGAAATTTCCTCCGGCACCACATTCAGGAATTATACCCGTCGAAATAGAACATCTATCCAAAGCTTATGGAGATCACCTGGTGCTCGATAATATCGGTCTGATTATCAACAGGGGAGAAAAAGTGGCTTTTGTGGGGAAAAATGGTGAGGGGAAAAGTACACTGGTGAAATGCATCATGCAGGAAATTTCCTTCTCCGGAAAATTGAAATTAGGTCATCAGGTGAAAATCGGTTATTTTGCGCAGAATCAAGCCTCTTTACTAGATGAAAATCAGACAGTTTTTCAAACTATTGATGAGGTCGCCGTGGGAGATATCCGTACCAAAATCAGGGATATACTCGGAGCATTCATGTTCGGCGGCGAAGCCTCAGAAAAGAAAGTTAAGGTTCTTTCGGGAGGTGAACGTTCCCGTCTGGCCATGATTCGTTTGTTGCTTGAACCCGTGAACTTGCTAATTCTTGATGAGCCGACTAACCACTTAGATATGCGCTCCAAAGATGTGTTGAAAGAAGCCATTAAAATGTTCAACGGTACAGCGATTGTTGTATCGCACGACCGTGAATTTCTCGATGGACTGGTTACAAAAGTCTATGAATTCGGTCATAAAAAAGTAAGAGAACATCTTGGAGGTATTTATGAATTTCTTCAGTATAAAAAAATGCAAAACCTGCAGGAACTGGAAATTGAGTCTATTCAGCAAAAGAGAGAACAGAAGACTGTTTCAGAAAATAAATTAAATTACGAAGAACGAAAAGAACTGAATAAAAAAATCAGAAGAGCAGAAAAAGATGTTGCTGATGCTGAATTGCAGATTGCCACGTTGGAAGATGAAATAAAACGGATGGAAGATCAGTTGCAACAACCTGAAATAGCCTCTGACAGCGATTTTATCCTATTACTCCAGAAAAAACAGCGTGAACTTGAACAGAAGTTATATGAATGGGAAATTTTAAGTGAAACACTCGAAAATTTTAAAAAAAACTGATATGAACGGGAAATTATATCTTTTTCCTACCCAGTTGGGAGATACGGATTTCAATCGTATAATACCTGCGTATAACAACACGTTAATTTCTGAAATCAAGTATTTTATTGTTGAAGATATTCGTACTGCCCGCAGGTTTCTAAAAAAATGCAATCATGATATCAATATCGACGAACTGACATTTTATGTTTTAAACAAACATACTTCACCGGCTGATATTAATTCTTTTATTGAGCCGCTGAAGAAGGGACAGGATGTTGGATTGCTTTCGGAAGCCGGTTGTCCTGCCATTGCCGACCCGGGCGCTGATGTGGTAGCTCTGGCGCAAATGCTCAATATCCGGATAATACCACTTGTCGGACCTTCATCTATTCTGCTGGCGTTGATGGCTTCGGGATTTAACGGACAAAGTTTTGCTTTTAATGGTTATCTGCCTATTCAGGAAACCGAAAAAGCAAGCATACTTAAAATGCATGAGAAAAAGATTTATGCGGATAATCAAACGCAGATATACATCGAAACTCCTTACCGAAACATGAAAACTATTTCGGTTATTATTGCAACTTGTCTGCCGGAAACGAAATTATGTGTTGCTGCAGACATCACGCTCCCAACAGAATATATTAACACAAAATCCCTAAAAAACTGGAAAAACAATCTCCCGGATCTTACTAAACGTCCCTGTATTTTTATCTTATACAAGTAATTAATGCACAAGTATTATTAATCTGTGCAAAAGCTTGATTATTATTTCTATCTTTGCATTTTTAAATTAGATTGATGTTGTAATGCATAAAGAAATTCATCTTCAAAGCCAGACACTTAAGTCGCTCATCGAAAATTCCGTTCATTTATTTCCAGAAAATCCATCTATTTCTTTTGTTCAGGGTCAACCCATTAATTATACTCGGTTAGGAAAAGAGATTGAGAGGGTAGCCGACTTGCTTTTTTCATATGGTCTGAAAAAAGGAGATAAAATTGCTTTGTTCAGTCATAACATGCCAAACTGGGTAATTGCTTTTTTTTCGGTTGTTTCAAAAGGATTGGTTATCGTGCCTATTTTACCTGATTTTTCGGCAGAAGAAACAAAAAATGTGCTGGAACATTCAGAATCAAAAGTTTTGTTCGTAAGTGAACGACTGTATTCGCGTGTGGAAAGTTTTTCTATTCCTGCACTGGAAACCATCATTAAACTGGATGATTTCTCTGTAATTAAAAGCAACAAAGAGCAGGTTTTAACAAAAGCACCTGATGTAAATGTCGATGAAACGGATATTGCTTCTATCATTTATACATCCGGAACGACGGGGCGTTCGAAAGGTGTCATGCTTTCACACAAAAATATGACTTATGTAGCGGCAACATCTTTCAGCGTTTTCCCTATCAACCATGAAGATGTTTTTCTTTCCTTCCTGCCGCTTTCACATACTTATGAAAACGCTATAGGCATGTTGTACCCGATTATGTATGGAGCTTCCATCTTTTACCTGGAAAAGCCACCTACAGCAGCAGCTTTGTTACCGGCATTGGCTAAGATTCGTCCAACTATGATGCTGTCTGTTCCTCTCATTATGGAAAAAATTTTCAAGGTGCAGGTGCAGGGTAAGTTTGCAAAAAATCATTTTAGCCGGATGATTTATAAAACACCATTATTCAGGGTGTTAATTCATAGAATAGCCGGTAAAAAATTATACCGGACTTTTGGGGGAAGATTAAAGTTTTTTGGTATTGGCGGAGCAAAATTGGATGCCCGTGTTGAACGATTCTTAAAAGAAGGCCGTATGCCTTATGCTATTGGTTATGGGTTGACGGAAACAGCTCCGTTACTGGCAGGTGCATCGCCTCATCAAACAAAGTTGCATTCCACAGGCTTTGCAATCAAAGGGGTTGAATTAAAAATACATGACCCCAATGATAAAGGAGTGGGTGAGATTTGGGCAAAGGGCCCAAATGTAATGATGGGTTATTATAAAAATCCTGAAGCGACGGCTGAAGTCCTTGTTGAAGGTGGTTGGTTCAGAACGGGCGATTACGGTCGTTTTGACCGGCATAACCGTTTATTTATCAAAGGAAGAATGAAAAATATGATACTCAGTGCCAGCGGTGAAAATATCTATCCGGAAGATATTGAGTCGGTACTTAACAACAACCAATATGTGCTGGAATCGCTGGTGGTGGAAGAAGATGGATATTTGGTTGCCAAAGTGCTTCTTGATTTAGAGTCGTTAGAAAAGCATTATGAACACCTCAAAAGTATTATTGAAGATAAAAAACTTCAATATCATGAATGGCTGACTAATTTCACAAAAGAAATCAATGAAAAACTCAATAAGTTTTCACAGTTGAAGAGGGTGGATGTTATGCATGAACCCTTTGAAAAAACAGCATCTCAGAAAATTAAGCGGTTTTTATATACAAAGAAGAAAAAGTAATTCAAATGTAAATTTGAGATTACTTCTCAACCCTGCAGGGGTATAGTTGTATTACTCCTGATGCTTTTGCATTTCTCTTTTTGCGTCTTTTTCCTTGATTGACTGACGCTTGTCGTAGTTTTTCTTTCCTTTTGCGAGGCCAATCTCCAGCTTTGCCAATCCTTTCTCGTTAACAAACAAACGTATAGGGATGATGGTTAGGCCGGTTCCCCTGGTAGCACGACCCAGTTTATTCAGTTCTTTTTTATTCAGGAGTAGTTTTCTGTCGCGTCTTACATCATGGTTATTATAGGTACCGAAAAAATACGTAGCAATGTGCATGTTTTTGACCCACAGCTCATTATTCAGAAAAGTACAATAGGTGTCAGTCAGTGAAGCTTTTCCGTCACGGATTGATTTAATCTCTGTTCCGAAGAGTTGCAAGCCGGCTGTATAACGTTCGATAATTTCATAATCGAAAGTTGCCCGTTTGTTTTTGATAAGTATATTGGATGATTTACGCATTATAAACAGTTGTGATAACCGGACACAAAAGTACAATAATTTTTGCTATGAAAATTTATCTACTCACAAAATTGCTTTATCTTTGCTTCACAATCACATGTATTATACAAAGAAACAACAGCGAATTTCATTATAGATATTTTTTGCTGGTTCATCGTAGAAATACCTTGTAAACTGTATTCGTTATGGCATCTGAAATAAAAATTAATGTTGCTGGTCTTGTTTATAATCAAAGCGTAGTAGGAACCTATGGGTTGGTGTTATCCGAAGAAGATGGTAATAGACGTTTTTCCGTTATGATAGGCGAACCAGAGGCGCAGTCGATTGCTTTGAAGATGAACAATAAAAAATCACCGCGCCCGCTAACTCACGATTTAATCCTAACCCTTCTGAGTGTTTTTGGAGCTAAACTGGAAAAAGTGTTGATATACGATATGGTTAATGATGTATTTTATTCAGAATTGCATTTGAAAAAAGGTGAAATGTCGATGGTAGTTGATGCCCGTACTTCTGATGCCATTGCATTAGCCGTCAGGTCGGATTGCGAGATATTTATTAAAGAAGATATTATGAATATTGTTGGGATGGAAGTAGAGGCGGCTGATTCTGGAAATCAGCAAAAAGAAGAAGTCGGTGAGATTGATGCCGAACAACTTACTCCCGAAGAGTTAGATATGCTATCGCTGGAAGATTTGGAGGAGCTTCTGAATATGGCTATAAATGAAGAAAAATATGAACTTGCCGTGAATCTTCGTGATGCCATAAAGAGGAAAAAAACCGCTTGAAATTCATGCAAAAACTACTTGGCAAATCCAAAAAAAAGTATTACTTTAGCATGATTTTTTGAAAAGAAAAAAAAGTATCAGATGTTAAATCAAGACAGAATTATTAAGGTTAATATTGACGAAGAAATGAAGTCTTCGTACATCGACTATTCTATGTCGGTGATTGTTTCCCGTGCTTTGCCGGATGTTCGTGATGGATTCAAACCTGTTCACCGCCGTGTATTGTTTGGGATGAACGAGTTGGGAAATAATTCGGATAAACCCTATAAAAAATCCGCCAGAATTGTGGGGGAAGTTATGGGTAAGTATCACCCGCATGGTGATTCCTCCATTTACGGTACCCTGGTGCGTCTGGCACAACCCTGGTCGATGCGTTATCCATTGGTTGATGGTCAGGGGAACTTTGGTTCGGTTGACGGTGATAGTCCAGCTGCTATGCGTTATACAGAAGCTCGTTTACAAAAGCTGGCTGAAGAAATGCTGGTGGATATCAACAAAGATACCGTTGATTTTCAGTTAAACTTTGATGATACCATTAAGGAGCCGGTAGTATTACCTACCCGTATTCCTAATTTGCTGGTAAATGGTTCATCGGGTATTGCTGTAGGTATGGCTACCAACATGGCTCCGCACAATCTCTCGGAAGTGGTTAATGCAACAATTGCTTATATTGATAACAACGAGATTGATATTTCGGAACTGATGAAGCATGTCAAAGCTCCTGATTTTCCCACCGGAGGTATCATATATGGATATGCCGGGGTGAAGGAAGCTTATGAAACAGGAAGGGGACGTATTGTTGTCCGATCTAAAGTAGATATTGAAACAGAAGCGTCAGGCAGAGAAAAAATCGTGATAAATGAGATACCTTATCAGGTAAATAAAGCTGAATTGATCAAATCAATTGTATCTCTGATAGAAGAGAAAAAAATTGAAGGAATTGCTCATATCAACGACGAATCCGACCGGGATGGTATGCGTATCGTGGTGGATGTAAAAAGAGATGCCAATTCTTCTGTGGTATTAAATAAATTGTTCAAATTTACAGCGTTACAGTCATCTTTCAGTGTAAATAATATTGCGCTTGTAAATGGAAGGCCACACATGCTGAATCTAAAGGACCTGATTAAACACTTTGTGGATCATCGTCACGACGTGGTAACACGTCGGACACAATTTGAATTGGCAGAAGCTGAAAAGCGTGCACATTTACTCGAAGGTTTCATGATTATCCTCGATAATTTAGATGAAGCTATTCGTATCATACGTGATTCAAAAACACCGGATGAAGCCCGTGCACGTTTGATGGAAAAATTTGGTTTGTCCGAAGTGCAGTCACGTGCTGTGGTAGAAATGCGTCTTCGACAGCTCACCGGCATGGAACAAGATAAACTTCGTGCTGAATATGAAGATACTATGGCGCTTATTGCCAGGTTAAAAGATATACTTGAAAAAGTTGAACTTCGCATGGCTATAATTACAGATGAGTTATTGGAAGTAAAAGCCAAATTTGGTGACACTCGTCGTACGGAGATTGTTTATGCCTCGGAGGATTTTAATCCGGAAGATTTTTATGCCGATGATGAAATGATTATTACCATTTCAAGGTTTGGATATATCAAACGTACCGCCCTTGCTGAATTTCGTGCTCAGGGACGAGGAGGTGTAGGATCCAAAGGAAGTGATTCAAGAGAAGAAGATTTTATTGAATACATCTATCCGGCATCCATGCACAATACCATGATGTTCTTTACTCAAAAGGGAAAATGTTACTGGTTGAAGGTGTATGAGATTCCGGAAGGAAGTAAAAACTCCAAAGGAAGAGCCATTCAGAACATGCTTAATATTGAACCCGATGATAAAGTAAATGCGTTCATTCGTGTTAAGGGTTTTGAAGATAAAGAGTATATTAATTCACATTTTCTTATTTTTTGCACTAAAAACGGTATTGTTAAGAAAACTTCCCTGGAGGCATATTCCCGTCCGCGTATGAATGGGGTGAATGCAATCAACATCCGGGAAGACGACAAAGTAATTCAGGTACGCCTGACTGATGGTGACTCTGAAATTGTGATGGCAAACCGCAATGGACGTGCAATCCGTTTCCACGAATCAAATGTCCGTGTCATGGGAAGAACAGCAACTGGTGTTATTGGAATGCGTTTAGATGAAGATGGACAGGATGAAGTTGTTGGTATGGTTTGTGTTAAGCAAGATTCCGGAGAAAGCATCATGGTGGTATCGCAACAAGGTTATGGTAAACGTACGTTACTTGATGATGAAAACGGAGAGCCGGTATATCGTATTACCAATCGGGGAGGAAAGGGAGTAAAAACCCTCAATATCACTGAAAAAACAGGTAAGCTCGTCGCCATTAAGAGTGTTACTGATGAAAATGACCTGATGATTATCAATGTGTCGGGAATAGCAATCAGACTTCATGTTGCGGATATCCGGGTGATGGGCAGGGCAACCCAGGGGGTGAGATTAATCAATCTCGAAAAACGAAACGATGAAATTGCTTCTGTATGTAAGGTGCTTACTGAATCCGATGAAGAAGTGGAAAATGATGAAAATCAAATGGATAATGATGAAGATAACAATCAAAACGAACAGGAAATTGATACTACTCAGTCAGACGAGTAATCATGTTTTATTGCGAGACTAAACAAAGAATAAACAAATTATTAAATTAGACAATTATGAAAAAAGTAATTTTTTCACTTTTATTACTTTTAAGTGTAACAGTAGTTTTTGCTCAGAAAAAGAATGTATCCAGAGCAAGAAATCTGGCTTTGATGGAAACACCTGACTTTAAAGGTGCCCGTGAAGCAATATTACCTGCTTTGGAAGATCCATCCACCAGTGGAGATCCCAGAACTTGGCATGTTGCCGGCCTTATTGGCTATAAAGAAAATGAAGCTTACTTCAAGGAGCTCGCTTTAGGAAAGCAAGTTGATTTTATTAAAAAAGGTGAGGCGGTAATGGAATCTTTTGATTACTTCCTTAAAGCTTATGAGTTGGATCAAAATCAGTTTAACAAAAAAGGCAAAAAGGTTAAGCCAAAATTTGAATCTGATATTAAGGGAAAAATCAAAGAATACTTTGAAGAAAAACATAATCTTTTTTACTATGCAGCAACACTGTATGATGAAAAAAAGGATTATGTCGGTGCTATGAAAGCATTTGAAACCTACCTGGAGATTCCTGAACTACCTTTTATGAAAGATGTTGTCAAAATTGACTCAACTTATCTTCAGGTTAAATATTTCAATGCCCTTGCAGCAAGAAATGCTGAAATGTGGAATAAGGCAATAAAAATTCATGAAGAAATTAAAGGTGAGGGATATGAAACCGGTAACATTTATAAGATGCTTTATGAAGAATATGTGCATCAAAAAGATACGGTCAATTTCCTTAAAACACTTGACGACGGTTTCAACAAAATGCCAGAAGATCCTTGGTTTATTCAAAATCTGATTAATTATTATCTGACCAATAATTTGATTGATAAATCAAAAATATACATCAATAAAGCTATTGAAGTGTCCCCTAATGAGGCAGTTTACTATTATATCAATGCTAAAATTTACGAAACGGAGAAAGATAATGTAAATGCCCGGAAGTATTATGACAAAACCCTTGAATTAGATCCAAAATATGCTGATGCTTATGCCGGTATTGGTGTGTTGATTATTGAAGATGGACAGAAAATTCTGGATGATGCAGCTTATAAATCCGACAGGGAATTCAATATTGCTAAAAATAAGGCAAATGAAGTTTTTAAATCGGCAATCGATTATTTTATTAAAGCAGCTGAAATTAACCCGGAAGAACAGATTTACAAGAGAAACCTCCGCATGCTGTACTACCGGCTTGGTATGAGTAAAGAACT
>JAQVNN010000101.1 GCA_028703105.1 Paludibacter sp.
CTGCCCCTCGACTTGCATGTGTTAGGCCTGTCGCTAGCGTTCATCCTGAGCCAGGATCAAACTCTTCGTTGTATCTCTTTTTTTTGCTCGGATGACCTTCCTTTTTATTTCCTTCTCGTTACGCTCTGTTTTCCTGATCGCTCAAAAAAATCTGAATTGACGTGGTATAATGTTTCTTTCCCTTTTCTTTTTATTATACTACTTTTCGTCTTGTCATTGTTTAATCATTTCAAAGATCGCTCTCTATTATTTGCTCATTTCCTCTCGAAATGGACTGCAAAAGTAGTTGGATTATTTTAATCTGCCAAATATTTTTTTAAAATAAACAGAAAGAAAAAGCAACTAAAAATATTATTGTTCTGATAATGTGATTACTTAGACAGAAAACTTTTTTTCAAAAATTTTTCTTAACTGCGCTTTTAGCATTGCTATATCCTGCTTTTTCCCTAATTCTTTTTCAAGAGATGTAACTCCTTTGTCGGTAAAACCGCAAGGATTGATGTACCCAAAATAACTTAAATCCGTATTGATATTTAATGCAAATCCATGCATGGTCACATACCGGGAACTTCTGACTCCGATGGCACAAATTTTTCTTGCCTGTTTGGTTCCTGTGTCCAGCCATACTCCGGTTGCACCTTCCAGTCTCTCCGATTGAATATTATATTGTTGCAACAATTCAATGATGCAGGCTTCAATTCTGTTGATGTATTCCTTTAGTCCGATTCCGAAATTAGCAAGATCGAAAATAGGATAACCGACAATTTGTCCGGGACCGTGATAGGTTATGTCTCCTCCCCGGTTGGTATGTACAAACTGAGCATTTTTAGCTTGTAATTGTAAATAATTCAACAAGAGATTTTGTTCATCACCACTCTTACCAAGTGTATAAACATGAGGATGTTCACAAAAAATCAGGTAATTTTCTGTTTTAAGTTCCTGAATCTTCCTGGAGATGGTTTCCGCAAAAATAGCTTCCTGTTCTTTCCATGCCTGATTGTATTCTATCAATTCCCAATCAAGCTGTTGAATTACTTTATTCATCTTCTTTTCTTATCCTTTTTATTGTTTTCAGGTTTATCAAAATCAACCCGGGGAATTTTATTCATCAAACCCATTATCTGACCTTTCCTGCGTTGTATATAGGATGATGGACGAACCGGACTGAATTTACGGGGATTAGGCAGGCATACAGCTATCAGGGCTGATTGCGAGCGGCTTAATGCTGAAGCATTTTTTCCAAAATATTCCAGTGCTGCGGCTTCAACTCCATATATTCCATCTCCGGTTTCAATTACATTTAAATATACTTCCATAACCCGTTCTTTCGACCAAAAGATTTCTATCAATACAGTAAAATATGCTTCTAGTCCTTTACGCAGATAGGAACGTTTATTCCAAAGAAACACATTTTTGGCCGTTTGTTGGGAAATCGTGCTGCCTCCCTTTATCCTCCTGCCTTTCTGATTGTTCTTCCATGCCTTTTTGATATCATCGAAAGAAAACCCATTGTGTTCTATAAATAAGTTATCCTCGGAGGCAATAACTGCCTGTACCATGTGTGGAGAAATCTTTTCAATGGGCACCCATTTCTTGCTGTTTTTAGGCATTTTCACTTCAGCAATAGCTTCAACAGAACGAATAAGCATCAACGGAGTAATGTACACAGGCACAAAACGAAGCACAATTGTCCATCCGATTGAAATAACAAAAAACAAAATAATAAAATTGCGTATAAAACGCCAGCATTTCCCCCAAAAATTTTTTCTCATATCCTGATAACGACTATAACATCTACAAAAAGAATTACAGGAAAACTATATAAACTACTTTGTATAACGTTTATTTTACAGTTTTGTTAAATTAAACTGTTGTCAAACACAAAACACAAATTAAAAAAACTCCTTTGCCGGATAGCAAAGGAGCTTTAATAAATTTCTACCGGGAGTAGTTATTCGTAAGCTCCCATTTTAAGCATATTCACTTCTCTTTCGGTCAAAAAACGATATTTTCCTCTCGGCAGATTTTTCTTGGTCAGTCCTGCGAAGAAAACCCGATCCAGACGCACAACCTTATAACCTAACTTCTCGAAGATTCTACGAACAACTCTATTCTGTCCAGAATGAATTTCAATGCCAATCTGTCTGAAGTCATCATCCTTGATAAAGTTAAGGGCATCAGCCGCAATTTTTTCGTCATCCAACATAACCCCGGCTAAAACGGATTCAAAATCCGGAATTTCAAGGGGTTTATCCAACGTTACATGATAAATTTTCTTTTTATCATATTTAGGATGCGTCAGGCGGGAGGCCAGGTCACCGTCATTGGTCAGCAGCAATACGCCAGTCGTATTCCGGTCGAGACGACCAACCGGATAAATCCTTTCACTGCATGCATTTTTCACCAAATCAAGGACAGTTCTGCGTTCATGCGTATCTTCGGCTGTTGTAACCGTATCTTTGGGTTTGTTTAACAACAAATACACTTTTCTTTCTGAACGAACCAATTGATTGTGGAACATCACCTTATCCGAGTGCATCACTTTTACGCCCATTTCAGTCACCACTTCACCGTTCACAGTAATTACACCCGCTTTAATAAACTCATCGGCTTCTCGACGAGAACATATACCCGCGTTAGCAAGAAATTTATTTAAACGAACCGGTTTGGTATAGTCAATCTCATTTCTACGGTATTCAAGCTGTTTTTTCCTGCTGTATTTCGCATTGGGGTTATAATCAGCCGTTCTAATTCTGGGACGACGATTATTATCCTGATTGTCAAAACGGGTCTCAACATAATTTCCGCCTCCTGATTCTCCTTGTTTCTTTACTGAAAACCTGGGCCGACTGCCAGTTGATTTAAATCTGGGTCTTCCTCCCTCACTCCTTTCAGAGGAATAGGGTCGGCTGTCATTTCTTTCATAAGATGATCTGTCATCTCTCTTTTCAAAAGTTGGTTTAAACGATGAATAATCATTGTCTCTTGGTTGACTCTGGGAGTACTTCGCAGCACCTCTCGAGCCTTTAAGTATCGATTTTACATCACGTTTTTCATACGGTTTACCATCACGGCCGGCACCGGAACCCGATCTCTTCGGATTACCCTGCCAATTTTCATTATTTGTCATTGTGTTAACTAAATTATAAAATATAATATTTGAGCCTGCAAATATCGGAATAATTCTTGATTCTGCAAAACTCTTTTTTCACTCTATACCAGTACATTCACGTGCAAGTATTCACCAGAATGTGCCTGTAATTGATTTTATACCTAAATATTTCCTGCAAAATTATATTTTTTTGAAATTATGAGGATAAAAAGTAGCTTATAAATAGTAGATTTTCTGACATTTTAAAGAATATTTAGCTTCCCAATCTTTTAAAACTAAATTTTGTATTGAATAATTATTGTAATTTTGTGGATTAACTGTACAAGCTTATTCTTGAATTATCATTATCATATTCATTCACGTTAACTAAATCTGAATATCATGGAAGAACAGAAAAACGAAACAGGTTGTTGTCCGAGGTTTAACCCGGAACCCTGGGAAGACAAAGTCCTGAATTGGGATAATAAACGTTTTATCAGAGATAAAGTGAAATGTTTCTTTTACATGCCTCTCGATTTCGGAAAGGTAATGCGGAGATTAGGCAAAAAAATCAGCGCTGCCGGAGCTCAAATGCCGGATTATTTATGTCTCTCCGATCATCCCTCAAAATGGAGAATGGATATTTTCCTGGCGGTTGATAAAGAAGTAAAAGAGGTGGAAAATGTATTTTTATCAGGGAAATACTATGTAAAGGTTTATGAAGGAGACTTCAACGAAACAGGAAAATGGTGTAAAGATTACGCTGAAAAAGCGCAGGAAAAAGGAATAAAAACAGGTAAAATGTATATGTGGTATACCACCTGTCCGAAATGCGCAAAGGTTTATGGAAAAAATTATGTGGCAATTATCGCGGAAATAATATAAACAAAAATACATGCAACCCCTTGCTGAACGGTTACGTCCAACAACATTAGATGAGTACATCGGCCAGAAACACCTGGTCGGTGATAAGGCTATTTTACGCCAGATGATTGAATCGGGACATGTCGCATCGTTCATTCTGTGGGGACCTCCCGGTGTGGGAAAAACAACCCTCGCCAGGATTATTGCCAACCAGCTCGACCGTCCATTTTACACCCTGAGTGCCGTTACGTCCGGGGTAAAAGACGTACGTGATGTGATCGAAAAAGCCAAATCTAACCGCTTGTTTGCTCAGGGGAAGAGTCCCATCTTATTTATTGATGAAATTCACCGTTTTAGTAAGTCCCAGCAGGACTCGCTACTCGGTGCTGTTGAAAACGGTACGGTAACCCTAATCGGCGCCACAACCGAAAATCCTTCTTTTGAAGTTATTACCCCGCTTCTTTCCCGTTGTCAGGTATATGTACTGAAATCGCTGACCAATGAAGATTTGCTTGAATTGCTCAACAGAGCCATTACAAGCGATCCTGAACTCAGGAAATTGACGATTTGCGTGGATGAAACAGAAGCTGTTTTACGTTTTGCCGGTGGCGATGCGCGAAAACTGCTTAACATCATCGAACTGGTATGTTCGGCTGAACAGGAAGGCGAAATACACATCAACAACCAGGTTGTAACCGACAAACTACAGCAAAATCCGATGGCTTACGATAAAAATGGAGAGATTCACTACGATATTATTTCCGCTTATATCAAATCCATTCGGGGAAGCGATCCTGATGCCGCCATTTACTGGCTGGCACGTATGATTGCGGGGGGCGAAGACCCTAAGTTTATTGCCAGACGTTTATTAATATCTGCCGCCGAAGATATCGGACTCGCGAATCCCAATGCCCTGCTGCTCGCGAATGCCTGTTTCGATGCCCTGCAGAAAATCGGCTGGCCCGAAGGCAGAATCATATTGGCTGAAACCACGATTTACCTGGCTTCATCTCCCAAAAGTAATTCAGCCTATCTGGCCATTGATGAAGCGCTTGCTTTAGTAGAGAAAACAGGCAACCTGCCGGTTCCCCTACACCTGCGTAATGCTCCAACCAAACTGATGAAAGAACTGAACTACGGCACAAACTACAAATACTCACATGATTATCCCAATCATTTTGTAGCCCAGCAATTTCTTCCGGATGAAATCACCAAAGAAAGCATCTGGAAAGTACAGGAAAATCAGGCAGAAAAAAAGCTCGGAGACTGGCTCCGAGCTTTATGGAAAAATCGATATTGATGATTTAATCAATTCTGATTGAAGAACCTCCTGATTTATACTGCCTTACATAAAATGGTTTTCTGCCTGTTCTGAAATGACTGGCACCACTCACATCCACAATCAGTGAGTCCGACACATTGGCCTCTATTTTACTGGCAGATACACCGAAAACTTTCGCATTTCTGACCAGTAAATCATCTGCTTCAAGTTGAGATGCTCCGGACACATCGGCATATAATTTATAGGCATGTCCGTCTATTTCAGCTTTGGAAACTCCTGATAGATATACTTTTAAGTCCTGTGCTACACGTACATCCAGGTTCGCCTGACTGACACCAGATAATTCAATTTTCATATTCTCAGCTGTTATTTTGCCAAAAGAATTAACCTTACAAGCTCCACTGGCCACAATCTCAGTTATTTCTCCTGCTGTAATCCTGGCTTTTACAGGACTATTCACCTGAAATTTACGGGTGTACAATTTTAACATTCCCCGCTCATCCACTTCGGTAATCAGATAAGGTAACAAGGAGGGACGACTGCTCACCTGTATCGATTGTAAGGAGTCCTGAACAAGTTCAACTTCAATATTACCTGAAATTTCCATCCCTTTGAATGGTTGCACGGTTCTCATCTCATCTACCAATTCTTCATCATCATTTGACCAGTAAATTTCAAAATTATCGAAGTTGCCTTTACCAAAATTGATTACTGTCCTGGCGCTCAATCCGGCAAACATAAAGATTCCGACGAACCACAAAATAACCATGACCCAGCTAAATGCGCCTGAACTCCTTCCCTTTCCGGTTATAATTCTGATTGCCCAATATATCAGCATGAATATAGGTATGCCAATAATCAGCAACAAGGAAATAACCATCAGAACAGCCCGGTCGGGTGAGAAAATATTTAATTCAGGGACAATACCGGTAAATATAGACGGATCAAAAATGAGGAATGAAAGTAACAGCAGCAATACGCCAAGTAAAATAAACCCTACAAATCCCATGATTGCGCCGATGAAGCCGAGCAATATTTTAAACACAGCACGGATTACTTCACCCAGTTTATTGCCAACTCCGGTTGCTGATTCTTTAAACTTATCACTCTCAACATAATTTTTCAGGTTGTTGATTTCCGACTTGATTCTTTCAGCCGTCACGTCTTCTCCCTGCATTTCAAGTTTCTGCGAGATAGTCCTGGCTGCAGGTACAATTAACCACACAACCAGATAAATCGGGATAATGGTTCCCCAACCCAGCAACAGGATAAGAATCATCAACACCCTTACCAATACCACATCCCAGCCGATAAAAGCAGCTAAACCGGCAGCAACACCACCCAATACAGCATTATCTGGATCGCGGTAAAATTTTCTTTTAAATCTGCCACCTTCCGTTTTGGCCGAATGTTTTGTTTCTTTTTCAGTTTCTTCTTCTTCGCTGAACTGATTGGGTTTACCCAGAATATTAATTACTTCTTCAACATCCTGAATATTAATAACATTCTTACCTCTCTGAAGTTTTTCGCTGAAAAGTTCTGAGATACGACTCTCGATATCGGCCATTACCTCCTGCTTTTCGTCAGGCGATAAACGCTCTTCAACCTCGTTCAAATATTGCTGAAGCAATTCATACGCATCATTATCAATATGATAAACCGTATTGTTCAGGTTTATCGTCAAAGTCTTTTTCATACGTTTTAATTTTACTTTTCTGTTATGCTTTTAATTTACTGATAACCTGGTTAACTTCAT
>JAQVNN010000102.1 GCA_028703105.1 Paludibacter sp.
GTTGAGTTGGAACAACAAAAAACAGGGGCAGAACGCAACTTCAGATCCGTTGCAGATTACAGCATGCCGAACGTGAGCGACAAGGTCGTTCGGATTATCCTGTCTTATACGGATTATGTGAAGAGGGTTGTATGGAATGAGGGATAAAACATTTTGCCTATTCAACTCAAAACATTAATTTTGAGCGCTAAATCATTCAATCTTTTTACATATGAACATTGCCATAGTAGGTACCGGTTACGTCGGGTTGGTGTCAGGAAGTTGCCTGGCAGATATGGGTGCACAGGTAAGCTGTGTGGATATCGACCAACAAAAAATTGAGAACTTAAATAAAGGAATCATCCCTATCTATGAACCGGGACTGGAAGAAGTGGTTGCTCGCAATGTAGAAGCAGGCAGGTTGCAGTTTACAACTGATCTGACGAGTGTACTTGATGACGTGGACATTGTGTTTATCGCCGTGGGAACACCCCCGGGTGATGATGGCAGCGCCGACCTTCGTTTCGTAAAGGAAGTGGCCAGTACCATCGGCAGGCACATGAACAACTATGTACTTCTGGTCACCAAAAGCACAGTGCCGGTTGGAACAGCCGCCATGATGAAACAAATCATACACGGAGAACTTGATAAAAGAGGAGTGGACATTCCTTATGATGTGGCTTCAAATCCCGAATTTCTGAAAGAAGGCGATGCCATCAACGACTTCATGCGCCCCGACCGGGTGGTGATAGGAGTCGAAAGCGACCGGGCGAAGGAATTACTTACCCGCTTGTATCGTCCGCTGATGCTGAATAATTTCCGTGTTATCTTTATGGACATTCCTTCTGCCGAGATGACCAAATATGCGGCGAATGCGATGTTGGCTACCCGCATCAGCTTTATGAATGATATAGCGAATCTTTGTGAATTGCTGGGTGCCAACGTGAACATGGTGCGCAAGGGCATCGCGGCCGACCAGCGTATTGGCAGTAAGTTTCTGTACCCGGGCTGCGGGTACGGCGGTTCTTGTTTCCCGAAGGATGTAAAAGCAATTATCAATACTGCTGAACAGGTAGGCTATGAGATGAAGGTGCTGAAAGCGGTGGAAGAGGTGAACACATATCAAAAGACTATTTTGTTCGAGAAACTGAATCAATATTATAACAGTGACTTGCAGGGTAAAACCATCGCGTTGTGGGGTCTGTCCTTTAAACCTAACACCGACGATACGCGAGAAGCAACTTCGCTCGTATTGATCGAGCTGATTTTGAAAGCCGGTGCTAAGGTACGGGTGTTTGACCCGGTAGCCATGGAAGAAGCCAAGGCTGCTGTAATGCGCAACTTGTCGTACCTGCCCATGGAAAACATCGTATTTGCAAATGATATGTATGATGCAGTGCTGGATGCCGACGCTTTGTTGCTGGTTACTGAATGGAAAGAATTTCGCATGCCGGCCTGGGCTGTGGTGAAACGCAGCATGAAGCACGCTTACCTCATCGACGGCCGAAATATATATGACCTGAAAGAGTTGAAAGAGGTTGGTTTTGATTATGAGGCAATAGGGATGAAGATAGTGGTTAGTGGTTAATTGTTAGTGACATGAAGAATAAACAAACCATCCTTGTTACCGGCGCTGCCGGGTTTATCGGTTTTCATCTTTCCCGGAGATTGCTGTTGGAAGGTTGGTGTGTTATAGGGTTGGACAACATGAATGATTATTATGATGTTCAATTAAAATATGACCGCTTAAGCGAGCTGGGCATTGCCCGGGAGGCAGTCCAGGATAAAACTCCCGTCAAATGCTTGTCTGATGGGGATTTTTCTTTCGTAAAGATGAACCTGGAAGATATGCCGGCGATGCAGGATTTGTTTGCAAAATACTCATTCGATGTGGTGTGTCACCTGGCTGCCCAGGCAGGGGTACGCTATTCGCTGGAAAATCCCATGGCTTATATCAACAGCAATATTGTCGGGTTTACCAATATCCTCGAATGTGCGCGGCAACATGCCATCAAGCACCTGGTATATGCTAGCTCCAGCAGTGTATATGGACTGAATGCCCGAATGCCTTTCTCTCCCCATGATGCGGTGAATCATCCGGTGAGTTTGTATGCCGCCACCAAAAAAAGCAACGAGTTGATGGCCCATGTATATAGTCATTTGTACCAACTACCCACAACCGGGTTACGCTTTTTTACGGTCTATGGCCCCTGGGGGCGACCGGACATGTCACCCATGTTGTTCGCAACTGCCATCATGCAGGGTAAGCCCATCAAGGTGTTTAACAACGGAGATATGGCAAGGGATTTTACCTATATTGATGACATCGTGGAAGGGGTTGTCAGGGTAATCAACACCCCGCCTCAGCCGGCTGCAAACTGGAATCCGATCTCTCCCGATCCTGCTTCATCGGCTGCGCCTTTCAAAATCTATAACATCGGAAACTCGTCCCCGGTCAGGTTGATGGATTACATCGAAACCATGGAGCAGGCCTTTGATAAAAAAGCCGTCAAAGAGTATCTGCCCATGCAAGCCGGCGACGTGCAACATACTTACTCTGATGTCACCGACCTGGAAAAAGAACTGGGCTACCGGCCTGATACAAACCTAAAAACCGGCCTGCAAAAATTTGCAGCATGGTATCAGTGGTATTATAGCAGGTTTTAGACTATCAAAACAACTTCATCTGCCCTGTGATTTCATCTAAAATATCCTTGCTTTCATTGTCTCCGTTATCCCCGTTTTCTTCTCCCCCGGTCATGTCTTCTTCTGTCTCCTCCTGTGCATTAGAGGTATAGTTTTCTACCGGCTCTTTGAAACGCAGCGGTTCCAGTTCGTTGACGGTCTCCACTTCATTGGTAGTCAGGCGTTTCCCTTTGGCTTTATAACTTTTAACCCCAATAAATTCTTCTGCATCTACCAGCAAGGGCTCCCGATGGGTATCGTGTCCGCCAAACACCACTTCAAAGCGTGGATAGTCCTGGTCGGACAACAAAATAAGGTTAGACTCAGGATTATCTCCGAGGAGACTCTGCAACTTCTGACTGGGCTCAAGCTGGAAACGTTTCAGGTAATAATATTGTTGATCGGCATCAAATAACACCAGTGACCAGATTTTCTTCGGATGGTATTTTTCTATTACAAGGATATTTTTCTCATAATGATTGGTCAGGTCGAAATCTGTCATGCAATAATTACCATCGCTATATACAACCAAAATCTGATCCTCACTCTGGAATTCTCCCAGATATTCTCCCCGTTTATCGTAATTGAGGCGCAACACATCACGATCGAACCACACTTCGCGACCACCAAGTGTTGAGCCGCCTTTGTGTTTAAGCACTATCTTATAAATATCGTTTTTAGTCAGGATGTTCCCCTGTGACTGCCGTCCCTTGATGGCAATATCACTGAAATCTTTTTCGAACACAAGCTTGGTAAGGCGAGGTTTGGGCTTGAGGGTCACCCGAATGACTTCGGCTTCGGCATTGGGATTTGAAGTGAAATAGACAATTTTGGAACCCGGACTTCCCTGGGTAACATCATATTCTTTATCACGCGTGATGCCTTTAACTGCAAATCGCTTGATATAATACGGCCCGGTTCTACCATGTTTATATACTACATTGTAAATCGTGCGACGATCGTTTCTCCTGAAAACGTTCAGGTACAGGATGTTTTTACCCACGAACAGTTTGTCGGCCACCTTAACCACTTTATACTTTCCATCTTTGTAGAAAATAATCACATCATCCATATCAGAACAACTGCACACAAACTCATCCTTCTTCAGACCGGTACCAATGAAACCTTCTTCATAGTTCACATATAGTTTTTCGTTGGCTTCCACCACCTTCGTCGCCACAATGGTTTCAAAATTCCGGATTTCAGTTCTGCGCGGATATTGCTTGCCGTATTTCTCTTTCAGACTCTCGTACCAGAAAATTGTATAATCAGTCAAATGATCCAGTTCATACCGGATTTCTTTAATTTTCTTTTGCAGGTTAATCAGGATTTCATCTGCTTTTTCAGCGTCAAATTTCGTGATGCGCATCATTTTAATTTCGAGTAACTTCAAGATATCTTCGGGAGTTACTTCCCGGATGAGATCCTTCTTGAATGGCTCCAGCCGGTTGTCAATATGCGCTACCACGGCATCCCGGGAAGTACTTTCCTCAAAACCTTTATCCTTGTAAATCCTGTTTTCGATGAAAATCTTTTCGAGCGAAGTGAAAAAAAGTTGTTCTTCCAACTCTCCTTTTTGTATCCGGAGTTCGAGTTCGAGTAAATCCTTAGTATGATCGCAACTGATGCGCAACATGTCGCTTACCCGCATAAAATGTGGCTTTTTATCGTGAATCACACAGCAATTCGGAGAAATGCTGACCTCACAATCGGTGAAGGCATACAGGGCATCTATTGCTTTGTCGGAGGATGTCCCGGATTGTAAATGGACCAGGATTTCAACTTCAGCAGAGGTATTATCATCCACCTTGCGGATTTTTATCTTTCCTTTTTCAGATGCCTTGATAATAGACTCGATCAGCTTGGTTGTATTCGTGCCGTAAGGAATTTCTGTAATGGCAAGTGTTTTATTGTCCACCTTGCTGATTTTGGCACGCACTTTTACGGTACCGCCTCTTTCCCCGTCGTTATAACGACTTACATCTATTGAACCTCCAGTCTGAAAATCAGGGAATAACTCGAACTCCTCGTCTTTCAGGTAAACAATACAAGCATCAATCAGCTCATTGAAATTGTGCGGCAAAATCTTGGAATTCAGTCCGACTGCTATCCCTTCCACCCCTTGCGCCAACAGCAACGGAAACTTAACCGGCAGCGAAACCGGTTCTTTATTCCGGCCATCGTACGATAATTTCCATTCTGTTGTTTTGGGATTGAAAACCGTTTCCAACGCGAACTTTGTAAGTCGTGCCTCAATATAGCGAGGAGCAGCAGCTCCATCACCGGTAAGGATGTTACCCCAGTTACCCTGACAGTCGATCAATAGATCTTTTTGCCCAAGTTGCACTAAAGCATCTCCAATCGAAGCATCTCCATGCGGATGAAACTGCATGGTATGTCCCACGATGTTGGCTACTTTGTTGTAGCGCCCATCGTCGAGGCGTTTCATCGCGTGGAGGATACGGCGCTGAACGGGTTTCAAACCGTCGTAAATATCGGGTACAGCACGTTCCAGGATTACATAGGATGCGTAATCCAGAAACCAGTTTTGATACATGCCCGACAGGTGGTATTTTATTTGTTTATCAGCTATTTTAGGCACTTTATAATTAGAATGAGCCGCAGACACTTCCTGCTCATCCGGATTTTCAACACTGTCATTCACCACTTCCCGTTCCATTTCACCATCCATTATTTCATCTGTACTCATAGAAAAAAGTATTATTATAGAGCCTACTACTTGATTATCTTAAAGCGAACTCACAAAAATACAAAAAAATCAGTAACTTTGCATGCCTTTTTAATTTTAAAATTGCCCATTGTAAATAGTAAATTGTAAATATATATGGCTTCTCAAGAGGATGTTTTCAAAAAATTAATTGCACATTGTAAAGAGTATGGTTTTGTATTTCCGTCGAGTGAAATTTACGACGGGATTGGTGCGGTTTACGATTACGGACAGAATGGTGTTGAACTGAAAAACAACATCAAAAAATACTGGTGGGACAGTATGGTGCTGCTCAATGAAAATGTAGTGGGTATTGACGCCGCCATTTTCATGCACCCTACCACCTGGAAGGCTTCTGGTCACGTGGATGCATTCAACGATCCGCTTATCGACAATAAGGATTCGAAGAAGCGTTACCGCGCCGATGTGTTGATTGAAGATTTGCTGGCTAAATACGACGATAAAATTCAAAAGGAGGTGGACAAAGCCGCCAAACGTTTCGGGGATAAATTCGACGAAGCAGTGTTCCGCTCGACTAATGAGCGTGTATTGGAAAATCAGGCCAAACGTGATGAGATACATACCCGTTTCGTGAAAGCGTTGAACGATTCTGATTTAGCTGAACTCAAAGCCATTATTGAAGATTACGAAATAGTTTGTCCCATCAGCGGCACGAAAAACTGGACGGAAGTACGTCAGTTCAACCTCATGTTTTCGACAGAAATGGGTTCCACGGCCGATGGATCTATGAAGATTTACCTGCGTCCTGAAACAGCTCAGGGTATTTTTGTGAACTACCTGAACGTGCAGAAAACCGGACGCATGAAGATTCCATTTGGTATCGCCCAGATTGGTAAAGCTTTCCGCAACGAGATTGTAGCCCGTCAGTTCATCTTCCGCATGCGGGAATTTGAGCAGATGGAGATGCAGTTTTTTGTACGCCCGGGCGAAGAGATGCAGTGGTTCGAACACTGGAAGCAATGGCGTCTGCGCTGGCACAAGGCGCTTGGTCTCGGCGACCACAAATATCGTTTCCACGACCACGACAAGTTGGCGCATTATGCCAACGCCGCTACCGACATCGAATTCGAAATGCCGTTTGGCTTCAAGGAAGTAGAAGGGATTCACTCCCGTACCGATTTCGACCTGGGAAGTCACGAACAATATTCAGGTAAAAACATCAAATACTTCGATCCGGAACTGAATCAGTCTTATACGCCGTATGTGATTGAAACGTCTATCGGTCTTGACCGGACTTTCCTGTCGATTATGGCATCATCCTACACCGAAGAAACTCTTGAAGGAGGCGATAGTCGCGTGGTGTTGAAATTGCCGCCTGTACTAGCTCCGGTGAAAGCCGCTATTCTGCCCTTGGTTAAGAAAGACGGTCTGCCCGAAAAAGCCCGCGAAATCATGAACGAGCTGAAGTTCGATTTCAAATGTTTCTACGATGAAAAGGACTCTATCGGGAAACGCTACCGCCGCCAGGATGCCATCGGGACCCCCTTCTGTATCACTGTGGATCACCAAACCCTGGAAGACAACACGGTTACCATCCGTCACCGCGACAGCATGGAACAGGAGCGCGTGGCTATTTCA
>JAQVNN010000022.1 GCA_028703105.1 Paludibacter sp.
ATTCTATTGAAAAATATTGTATCTTTGTTGGTCATTATTTATATTTTAAAACTAAAATCAAAATGAGATTAATTATTCAGCAGAATTACGACCTGATTTCAAAATGGACGGCCGGCTACATTGCAGACAAAATCAATGCTGCAAACGACAAATCAGATAAGCCCTTTGTACTTGGATTGCCTACCGGTTCAACACCCATGGGTACTTACAAGTATCTGATTGAATTGTACAAAAAAGGAAAAGTTTCCTTTAAAAACGTCGTGACGTTCAACATGGATGAGTACGTGGGAATTCCTCAGGATCATGATCAAAGTTATTATACATTTATGTGGACTAATTTCTTTAGCCATATTGATATCCTTCCTGAACGAGTGAATATATTAAATGGTAACGCTGCTGATTTAACTGCTGAATGTGAATCGTATGAAGCCAGAATAAAATCATATGGTGGAATTGACTTGTTTATGGGTGGTATAGGTCCCGATGGTCACATTGCATTCAACGAACCAGGATCTTCATTAACTTCAAAAACCAGGATCAAAACATTGACTCAGGATACCATCATCGCTAATTCCCGTTTCTTTGACAATGATGTGAATAAAGTGCCTAAAAATGCACTGACAGTGGGTGTGGGTACTGTTTGTGAAGCGAAAGAAGTCCTGATTATTGTCAATGGACACGGTAAGGCTCGTGCCTTACGCCATGCGGTAGAAGAGCCAGTAAATCACATGTGGACCATCAGTGCCCTGCAACTGCATCCTAAGGCAATCATTGTTTGTGATAAAGCGGCTTGTGCAGAGTTGAAAGTCGGCACGTACAATTATTTTAAAGATATTGAAAAAGAAGCTATTTTGTAACTGTTTGTTTAATTTATAAAAAGTATTTAACTATGAAAACGAATGAAATCAAGTTGCTTTTCAAGCAATTTGAAGCTGCTGCATCTCTGATTGAGAATGTTGAGTGCTGGAGTGCACGGGATATTCAACTGTTATTGGGTTACAGTAAATGGGAAAACTTTGAGAAAGTCGTTGAAAAAGCGAGAGTTGCATGTGAAAATGCAGGTGAAAAAATTGAAAACCATTTTCCTGACGTCAGGAAAATGGTTGGTGTAGGCTCAGGTGCTGAAAGAGAGGTTGTTGACATCCTT
Organism: Paludibacter sp.; assembly: GCA_028703105.1. Lineage (GTDB taxonomy): Bacteria > Bacteroidota > Bacteroidia > Bacteroidales > Paludibacteraceae > Paludibacter. The sequence continues at coordinate 1,148 of JAQVNN010000022.1, forward strand.
TTGACACGCTATGCATGCTATTTAATTGCTCAAAATGGCGATAGTAGAAAACCTGAAATTGCTTTTGCACAGAACTATTTCGCTGTACAAACAAGAAGAGCAGAGCTTGTTGAAAAACGAATGCTGGAATACGAAAGAGTCAAAGCCAGAGAAAAACTCAGTCAGACAGAAAAACAGCTATCTGCAATTTTGTATGAAAGAGGCGTGGACAGCAAAGGGTTCGGCATTATTCGCTCAAAAGGCGATCAGGCATTATTCAGATTGTCAACCAGTCAACTAAAAACGAAACTGGGCATTCCTGATAAACGACCTCTTGCAGATTTTTTGCCTACTATCAGTATAAAAGCAAAAGATTTAGCTGCTGAAATGACCGGTCTAAACGTACAGACAAAAAATATGAAAGGTCAGGATACAGTTGAAAATGAACATGTAGATAATAATTTGGCTGTGCGTAAAATGCTTGTTAACAGAGGAATCGTTCCGGAAAATCTTCCTGCTGATGAGGATATAAAGAAGGTGCAACGAAAGTTGGAAAAAGAAGATAAGAAACTATTGAAAGACAAAAGAAGTAAAACTTAATATCATCATGAAACGAACATTTAATTATCTCATCGCATTGGTAATTACAGCCATAGCAATGGTTTCCTGTCTTCCCGAAGAGGATGTTTTTGATGAAACATTGCTGTATGGCAGATGGCGTTCGGGTGTGGCGTATATCAGATTTGATGAAGGAGGTGCTGGTAAAGAATGGGATTTAACACCTGGAAAAGAGACCTATGAAGACGATGAAGGTGGGGAAATGACTTGGACTTTAGTCAAGTCTGATCTTACAATCATCAGAATTACAACTACAACCGGAAGTGGAGTTCCTCATACTTATACTGTAATTCAGCTGACTTCTACTACCTTGAAATTGAATGATGGTTTTGGAACGATAACTTATACCAAAGTTAATTAAGATTTACCCGTAAAACTCCACATCATGAAAAAAGCGCTCAAAATCTTCCTGATTAGTTTGCTCTCGCTGCTGACTGTGTGCCTGATTGCTGTCGGCATTTTGTCGTGGGTGATTTTCACACCTGAAAAACTAACCCCGATTGTGCGTAACCAACTGGATAAGATGTTGATTTGCGAACATCAGACCGGTGATGTGGAACTTACTTTTTTCAGTACTTTTCCGGAATTCGGTCTGAAAATTAATGGTTTCTTGTTGAAGAATTCATTGCCTGGAACACCTTCGGATACCTTGCTTAATAGTGATAAAGTGGTTGCTACCATTGATTTAAAAGCCTTATGGAAGAACCGCGAGTTGATTGTTAATGAGTTATACATTGATAAAGCTTTCATACTGGCATATACCGACAGTGCTGGTCGTACAAACTACGATATTATGAGACCGGATGAAGAACCGGATACCACTGCCTTTGAATTGCCTTTTAAACGCCTGGCGCTTGATAAAATTCAGCTTGACGATGCCCGCATTGTTTACCATGATACGCCCATGGACATGGTGTTGTCGTTGAACAAGCTGGATGCGGGAATCAACATGAACTGGAAAGGTGATTTGATTACCGGCATGATGCAGGGTGAGGCAACTAATTTTTCTTTCTATTGGGATGAAACGGATTATATCAAACAAATTCCGCTTGAAATCAATACGCCATTTTCTTTTGATTTGAAGGAAATGAAACTGCAATTTAATGCTGGTACGCTTGCCTTGAATGATCTTACCTTCGATATGAATGCGCTGATTCAGAATAAACCGGAGGAAATTTTGCTGGATATTGCTTTTAACTCGGTTGAATTACCGGCTAAATCAGTTTTTGACTTATTATATGTTCCTTTTGGTGAGTACCTGGAGGGAATGACCGTCGATGGTAAAACTTTCGTCAACGGTTCTTTGAAAGGCATTATTGCTGATTCCGTAATGCCTGTTTTTGACCTGAAAGCTGATTTCCGTCAACTTAAATTTGCCTACGAATCGTTGCCTTATGAGCTTTATGATATGTCGGGAAAGGCAGATATTGCCATGGATCTGAACGACAATGAAAAATGGTATGTGAAGGTCTATGATTTCGAAGGGAAAACCGGTAAATCTTCTTTCTCTGGTACTGCATTTGTCGACCAACTGATGGGAGATATGCGCTTCGATATTGACGCGAAAGCCCGACTGAATCTAGTAGATGCCAAACCCATGCTTCCGGATGATATGCCTGTTGACATCAGCGGGCTGGCGATTGGTAATGCAAAAATTAAATTCCTGTATTCTCAATTCATGGAGAATCAGTTTGATAAAATGCTGATTCAGGGTAAATTCAATGTGAAGTACCTGGTTGCTGATTATGACACCATCTCTCTTCGCAGTAAAGTGGCAGAACTTGCATTCCAGATGCCCAACATCAAAAGTAAAGAAACTTCGTTTGTCGAACTTGACATAGCATCGAAACAAGTAGAGGTGGAAATGGGTAAAAATACCAAAGCTGTTATCCGGAATTTGGGATTGGTGACTTCCACTTCGAATATTATGAATGAAAAACTTCCACTGGCAGTAAATGGTAGTTTTAAGGGGATGGATATGACGGCCGGCATGGATAATATGACTGCTTTTATGGGTAATCCGAAAGGAAATTTCAACCTGATTATTGATATGCAGGATTCAACCGCCATTCCGGTGTTTGATTGTGATTTTGACTTGTCTAAGCTTGCAGCATCCATGGATACAATTCAGGTTGACATCGCAAATCCAAGGGGTGTGGTTCTGTATCATCCTGATGCGCACGATGTGAAACGTCCGTACATGCAGTTGGAATACCACAGCGACCGGCTTGCAGCACGAATGGGTGAAACTAAAATCGATACTGAAAACATCAGTGTGGATGCAGGTGTAGCGTATGACGGTTCGCAAAAGAATTTCCTCTTGCAATGGATTCCGAAAGGCTATGTAAAAATGAATCAGGGAAGAATCAGTACGCCTCAATTGGCGACAGAAATTCAGATACCTGCCATTGATTTCGACTTTACACCGGATGAGTATTTGATACGGGACAGCCGTTTGATAATCGATAAGTCTGATTTTCAGTTGACAGGGCAGCTTACAAATGTGCGACCGTATCTCAAAGATGAAGGTTTGTTGAAAGGTGATTTCAATTTCCGTTCGCATACTACTGATGTGAATCAACTGTTGGATTTAGTAAGTGGAATGGGCTATGGTCAGGAAGAGACGGAGGCTAAAGAAGAAACTCCTGCAACCAATGGGAGCAGTGGACCATTTATGGTTCCCAAAGGGGTGGATATTTCCTTGTATACCAGCGTTAACGAAGCACTGGTTTCAAAAGATACCGCTCGTAATGTGCAGGGTACGGTTACTATTAAAGACGGAGTAATGATACTGGAAAGTATGTTATTTACAACTTCTGCAGCCAAAATGCAACTCACAGGTATGTATAAAAGTCCGCGCAGAAATCATTTGTTTACTGGAATTGATCTGCATTTGCTTGAAATAGAGATTCCTGAGTTGTTGAAACTGATTCCGGATGTGGACACCATCATGCCGATGCTGCGATCATTTGCGGGTACGGGTGAATTCCACATGACCATCGAAACATACCTGGATTCGGCTTACAACCTAAAAAAATCAACTTTACTGGGTGCTGCTTCGGTACGCGGACAAGACCTTGTTTTGCTGGATGGTGAAACATTCACGGAAATTGCTAAAACGCTCCGTTTCAACAAAAAAACAGAGAATAAAATCGACAGTCTTTCTGCTGAATTTACTGTTATAAAAAACAATGTGTACGTGTATCCTTTCCTGATTGTGATGGACAAATACAAAGCCATCGTGGAAGGCCGGCACAACCTGGATATGAATTTTGATTATCATATTTCATTGATTGATAGTCCGTTGCCAATAAAACTTGGAGTGGATGTTAAAGGTAATTTAGACGACATGAAAATCAGGCCGGTGAAATGTAAATATGCGAACATGTATCGTCCCGCCCGAAGAACGGAGGTCGATACCAAGAAACTGGAATTACGCAATATGATACGGCAGGTGCTGACCGATAGGGTGAGGGAGGAATAATCTGTTTCAAATCTGTTTGTTTTAAAAGGGGTTGGATGTATGCAAAACAAATTGCAAACAAAACTTCCATCCCTATAACTACTGTAACTACCTAAACAACGATGAAAAAATTTAGAAATAAGTATCGCATCCAATCACACCGGATGCCTGAATGGGATTATGCCAACAACGGTATCTATTTCATCACACTGGTTACACAAAACAGGGAATGTTATATGGGGCAAATTAATGAAAATTCCGAAATTATATATTCTGATTTTGGCAACATTATCTACGATGAATGGGTAAAATCATTTGAAGTTCGTGATGAATTGTTTTTGGATGAATTTATTATCATGCCCAATCATTTACATGCTATCGTGGTATTGGATAGAAATTGGATTAATAAACCCAATGGTGATTTACATGATTTGCACAAAATGGACAAAATGGACAAAATGCACAAAATGCACGTAGAGACGCACGGCCGTGCGTCTCTACAATCCCCATTGCAATCCCCATTACAATTTCCATTACAATCCCCATTACAATCCATTGTACAATCTGAAAAACAACAATTTGTTCGCAAACCAACATCCATTTCATCGTTTATTGCAGGGTTTAAATCGGCAATAAATTCAAAAATTGATGATTATATTGATGAAAACAAATTAAAAATTCCAAAATACAATCGGAATAACCATTTTTTCCAATCCAATTATCACGACCATATTATTCGAAATGATAATGAATATGTACGCATTAAGGAATATATTATAAACAATCCGATTAAATGGCATGACGATACATTTAACCCTGTTAATCAGAACCCCGGATTTTAATAAATTGACCTGAAACACAATTAAAACAAACATAATAAAACAATTGCATGTATAAACGCATGAAACGCCCACGTAGAGACGCACGGCCGTGCGTCTCTACACCATGTGGTTTTCTACCGTGCGTCTCCACCCATTCGGTTTTAATTTGCCATCAGGATTTAATATACAACGTTTTATGTGAGGAATATTTGATTAACCTTATTCGTACCGGATAATCTTCGCCGGAAGAATTTTGGTAATCAGATAGGATGGACCAATCATCATCAGGATGGATGCCAGCAATGTACCTATATTCAGCCCGATAATCAATGGCCAGTTGAACAAAATCGGTACGGTAGCAATGTAGTAAGCTTCCGGATCAAGCGGAATGATGCCCGTGAAATACTGGATGGAACAGATAGATAATCCGATGATGTTTCCCCACAGCATGCCTTTTCCTATCAGAAACAAGGAATGATATAAGAAAATCTTTCTCACCGACCAGTTAGTGGCGCCGATTGATTTAAGAATGCCTATCATGGTAGTACGTTCCAGTATCAATATCAGCAATCCGGAGATCATGTTGAAACCGGCTACCGCCAGCATCAAAAATAAAATAACCCACACGTTGATATCTAACAAATCAAGCCAGGAGAAGATTTGCGGATTAATGTCCCTGATGGTTTGGGTATATAGCATGTTGCCGTTGGCTTGTGCTTTGTTGGCGGTTTTGAAATAAACCTGATCGCCGATTTCATCAATTTTATCGAAATCGTGAATAAGGATTTCATACCCACTGACTTCCGAATCATCCCAGTTATTCAGTTGCCTGATGTGACGCATATCTGTCAGGATAAACAGCTTATCATATTCTATGAAATTGGTGGAATATATCCCGCTGATGGTGAATCTCCTGGCTCTGACCTGGTCCTGCATGAAATAGGCAAAAAAGGTATCACCTAACTTCAATTTGAATAAATCGGCCTGATGTTTGGATATGACTGCCTGGTTTTGCAGACTGTCACCGATATGCAGGATATCACCCTCTAATAAATTACTTTTGAAGAAATTCCAGTCGAAATGTTCATCAATTCCTTTCAACACAATGCCCTGAAACTGCTCATTCGTTTTGATGATACCAGGTTTGGTGGCAAAGGCCTGGATGTGTTTCACCCCGGGAATTGCTGCCAACTCATTCTTCAGGGTATCATTGAGCACGATGGGCGTTAACTCGTAGGTATTGTTACTATCGAAATTGGTAATTTGTATATGTCCCCCGAAACCGATGGTTTTGTTTCTGATTTCTTTTTTAAAACCGGTTACAATACTCACAGCCAGTAGCATCACGGTAAGCCCGATGGCAATGCCCAGGATGGCTATACGCACAGCAGGACGGGAAACATGTTTCCTGTCCTGCCTGAAGTGAATGCGTTTTGCTATGAAATATTCCAGATTCATGTCATTTGTTTAGTGTATTTCCCGGATATACCTCAAGCGCTTTTTGTAATACAATCAAAGCTTTTTTTAATGCATCTTTTTCAAGTACATATGCGATTCGGACTTCATTCCGTCCAATATCAGGAGTCGTATAAAAACCGGATGCAGGTGCCATCATCACCGTCTGACCTTCATAATCAAAGTCTGATAACAACCAGGCACAGAATTTATCGGCATCATCAACCGGAAGTCTAGCAACGGTATAAAATGCACCCATCGGAATGGGTGAATATACTCCAGGAATACGATTCAGACCGTCGATCAGGTATTTACGTCTTTCCACATATTCGTTGTACATTTCGAGCATGTATTCTTCCGGAGTGTCGATAGAAGCTTCGGCGGCAATTTGTCCGATCAGCGGGGGACTCAGCCTGGCCTGGCAAAACTTCATTACGTTTTTTAATACCTGTTTGTTCTTTGTCACCAACGCGCCAATACGGATACCACATTCGCTGTATCTTTTAGAAACCGAGTCGAACAGGATCACATTTTCTTCAATACCATCCAGATGGAAAGCTGAAATATAAGGTGCACCAGTATAACAGAATTCACGATAAACCTCGTCAGAGAATAAAAATAAATCATGTTTTTTTACCAGCTTTTTGATGCTATTCATTTCAGCACGGGTATAAAGATAACCGGTTGGATTATTGGGATTACAGATTAGTATTCCTTTTGTTCTGGGGGTAATAAGTTCCTCGAACTTTTCAACCGGAGGGAGTGCAAAACCATCATCAATACTGCAAAAAACAGGTTTGATATTGGCACCGGCAGCGATGGCAAAAGCGGTATAGTTGGCATAAGCAGGCTCAGGAACGATGATTTCATCACCCGGGTCTAAACAACTCATAAAAGCAAAGTTTACCGCTTCAGAACCACCGGTTGTAACAATGATATTTTCTTCCGTTACGTCAATATTGAAACGGTGGTAATAACTCGCCAGTTTAGTGCGCAGGCTTTTAATCCCGTCGCTCGGACTATATTCCAGTATGGTTCTGTCGATATTGCGAATCGCCTCGATCGCCACCTGAGGAGTCTTCAAATCGGGCTGCCCGATGTTCAGGTGATACACTTTAACTCCGCGTGCTTTGGCTTTATCTGCCAGCGGAACTAACTTACGGATAGGTGATTCGGGCATTGAATTCCCGCGTTGGGATGTGTGTGGCATGCTTTTTTACGTTTTGCCTGCAAAATTAGTGAAATTATTTAAAATCCACTATCAATTTGACGTTAAATTGTCGGCCTGTGAGATAATTCGGAACGGCGAGCTGTTGTCCGTAAATATCTGTTACCCAATAATAGGAATTTATATTTTTAAAATCCATCAGGTTGAATACTTCCAGGTTTAGCCAGATGCTCTGCAAGCCTTTCAGCCATTTTTTATTCATCAGGGCATCTTTTCCACTGATTAATTGTCGTGAACCACCGATATCTATGCGTTTATAGGATGATGAACGAAACACGCCGCGATACAGGTTGTTTCTGGGTGGACCAAAAGGCATTCCGTCGGAATAAACAAACTTTAATTGCAACTTATAATTCGGATTATTGGGTAAATAATCCTGAAACATCATCGAAAAAGCATAACGCTGCTCATTCGGACGAGAAACCCACGAAGGCCATACGGTAGTAGAAGAAATGATGTTTTTGCTCTCATCGTAAGCATGTTTGATGTAGCTATCACCGATAATGTCTTCTTTTGAATTCATCAGAGAAAAATTAATCCATGAATCTGTTCCGGGAACAAGCTCTCCGAATAATTTAAAATCAACTCCTGCGGTATAAGCCCTAGCATTATTTGATCCGGAATAAGTTATTTGTACGTTGTCAACATCATAAGTAATCACCCTGTCGGCTAGCTTGAGATAGGCTTCAGTAGTAAACTTGAAAGGTCGTCCGAATGCCCTGAAATAATGGTCGCCTCCTAATATAAACTGAACGGAGCGCTGTGCGCGAATATTTTCATTGAGAGCGATATTGACATTACTCAATGCATCCGTGACTGTATCTCTGATTTCTTTGTAGAACGGAGCCTGATAATATAATCCTGTCCCAAATCTGAAACTGAAATCTTTTTTCCAGTCAGGTATAAAAGCCAAAGATGCGCGCGGACTCACCAGCCATTCTTTGTTGAATGTCCAATAATGGGTGCGAACTCCTCCCGTGAAGGTAAAACGACCGGCATTACTTCTCCATTTGTATGTATCTTGTAGAAAGGCAGTGGTGCGCCAACTCGTGAGGGTGTTCGAAGATTTTATGTTATAATACAGGTTCACCGTCTGGTCGTTGTATGGGAGAGAGTAGCCTACCGAGTCGCGCCATTCCCATTCGCTGATTTTGTCAGCAATAATTTCTCTTTGCGCATTGACACCCCATTTCAGTTTGTGTGAGATACCGTTAAATTCTCCGGCATGTCCGATGTTGAATACAGTTGCATTCAGCGTATTACGTGCATGTTCGTGATATTTTCCAATTCCCAGTGTGGCACCCTTTCTATTTTCTTCTTTTAAATCCATCTTGACTTCACTCAGGTGGTATTCACTTAGAATATCGAAGCTTTCATTTTCATCGGTCTGAAAAGCGGAAGCCGTTAAGCTGAGTTTTATATTTTGCTGTGGTCGGTAATGATGACTCAGTGCTCCAAATGCTGTTCTGAAAATATCTTTTTCTTGTCCTTCGAAAAAAATAGTCAGATTTCTTCCCATATTATAAGTGCCGAAGGTTGTTTCCCGGGTTGTTGGGATAAAATTAAACCGATTTTGAGAAAAATTTCCAAGAAAAGCTAATTCCGATTTTTCTGAAAGTTGATAGGTGAAGTATCCCTGGTAATCAATAAAAGAAGGACTGTACTCTCCTTCAGTATCCAATGTGCCTAACAGATATGCTGAGGTTTTATACCGGATGCCATGGAGTTGTGTGAATTTGCCTTTTGATGTCCCGAGATAAGCAGTTGCCCCAAGTAAACTCGCCGACGCAGACGATTCAAATTCAGTGGGTTTTTTATATTCAATATCCAGTACCGACGACATCTTATCTCCATATTCTGCATGGAACGCGCCGGAAGAAAAACCAACTTTTTGCACCATATCCTGATTGATGAAACTCAATCCTTCCTGTTGACCGGCACGTATCAGTAGCGGACGATATACTTCGATACCATTCACATACACGATGTTTTCATCAAAGTTTCCTCCCCGTACATTATATTGTGAACTCAGTTCATTATTTGAGGTAACGCCTGCAAAAGTAATCAGGATAGATTCAAAATTCCCGGATATATTGGGCATCAGTTTTGACTTCACGGGATCAAGATAATCCATGGTGGATGTTTGTCTGCGTTGAGCAACTACGTCAAAATCACGGATTTGGGTGCTGGTAGAGCGCAACTCAACCGAAATCTGCATCACTGCCTGTTTAGGATAAAGCGTGTGTCGGATGGTTTCATACCCCAGCATAGAAAAAACGATGGTTATGGAGTCTTTTACTGTGGTTGATAATTCGTAATAGCCATTGATATTGGTGCTTGTTCCTACGGTAGTATTTTCAAAATATACATTTGCTAATTCTATTCCACGGTTGTTGGTGTCGATTACATATCCGAAAACCCTTAGTTTTGACTGGGCATGAAGGGAAAAGATAAATATAGTTAGTAATAAATAAGTGATTATTCTTTTAAACATGGATTGATAATTACATATAGCGAATAGCTAATAGAAATTTAAAGCGTGCAAATTTAACAAAAAATCCTGAAGTTAATTGCCTCCGGATTTCCGTAAGGAAAACGAACTTTTCGCTGAATTATTATTTAAAAGAAGAATAAACTTACACCGATGATACTGACGATGGCGCCAATGACATGGTGGGGTGCTATTTTTTCCTTAAACATGATAGCAGAAGGAACAATGATAAACACCGGAACCAGCGCCATGAAGGTAGAGGCTATGCCGGTTTTGGTATGCTGAATGGCAAAAAGCGAGAGTGTGATCCCTAAAAACGGTCCGAAAAATGAACCGATTGAAACAGCCCGGATGCCACTTTTATCTTTGAAAGCCTCTTTTACTTTCGGCCATCTTCTCAGTGCCGTAATCATGATGATGAAACAAATCAAACCGAATAAGATTCTGATTTGGGTAGCCGATATCGGATCATAGTCACCGATGCCTTTTTTGCTGAGAATGAGTCCGATTGCCTGTCCCATCGCCCCACCAAAGGCCAGCAACAATCCTTTTACCGGAACACGTATCTTCAGTCGCCGGTCGGCAATAGCAATCACGATACCCGATAAACTGACGAGGATGGCTATGATGCTTTTCAGCGAAAGAATTTCATCCAGGAAGAACCAGCCGATGGTAGCTGTAATCACCGGAACCGAGCTCATGACAAGCGTAGCTGTGCGTGAACCGATGATAAGATAAGATTTGAATAAAAATAAATCCCCGAGGAAAAGTCCGACCACGCCCGATAATCCCAACCAAAACCACTGGTATCCAGTTGCATCCGTCGGAAAAAAAGTTTGTTTGGTAACAAGCAGGGTGATCCCCAACAGCACAAACGCCCATACGAGCCGGATGATATTTACCGACAAAGAACCAATCTTACGACCGGCTTTTTCAAAAAACAAGGCGCTGAGTGTCCAGCATATAGCTACAATGAGGGCAGCGATTTCTCCGAAGAACATTTTTTGCGAATAGTGAATTACGAATAGCGGGTGCAAATGTATAAATAAATACGGTTTTTATACAGCTTTCTAACAAAGAAATATTTAATTGTCTTATCTTTGCAAATTAAAATTTTTAATTTAATTGATGTGATAATAGATTTTTAGCTATTAGCTTCAAGTTATTCTCAATTCATTATTCATATAAAGAATGAATTTCCACTACAAAAACAAACCCCGTCCCGAGAAGGACATGATTTTCGGTATTCGTGCCGTGATTGAAGCCATTCAGGCCGGAAAAGATATAGATAAAATCATGCTCAGGCGTGATATGACCGGTGAACTGGCTAAGGAACTCTACACCTTGCTGGAAGGCATGAATGTGCCCATTCAAAAAGTACCCATCGAGAAACTCAACCGCATCACGATGAAAAATCACCAGGGTGTGATTGCCTTTATTTCGCCGGTGACTTACCAGCGTATTGAGGATATCATACCCGGTATTTACGAAGAAGGCCGTACGCCTTTTATCGTAGTGCTGGATAACATAACGGATGTGCGTAATTTCGGCGCCATTGCCCGTACCTGCGAATGTGCCGGTGTGGATGCCATCGTGGTGCCCATGAAAGGAGGGGCAGCCCTCAATGCCGATGCGGTGAAGACATCCGCTGGCGCCCTGATGAAAATTCCGGTTTGTCGTGAAGAAAACATAGGCAGCGCCCTGAAGTTCTTAGCTGCATCCGGTATCAAACTGATTGCAGCTACTGAAAAAGCCGAACAAAACTATACCGAAGTCGATTACAAAGACCCGATTGCCATCGTGATGGGTTCGGAAGACGAAGGAATCGACCCCGCCCACCTGCGCATCTGCCAGGAACTGGTACGCATCCCCATCCTCGGTAGTATCGAGTCGTTGAATGTGTCTGTGGCAGCAGGGGTGATAATGTATGAAGCAGTGAGACAGCGAATAATGAACGTCTAACGTCTAAAGTCTAAAGTCTAACGACTAAGTTCGACTTACTTTAGACGTTTGACGTTTGACGTTTGACAAAAAAAACAAATCATGACCATCTTATACGAAGATAACCACCTCATTGCCGTCAACAAATCCTCTTCGGAAATTGTACAGGGTGACAAGACTGGTGATGAACCCTTATCGGAAACCATCAAAAAATACATCAAAGAGAAATACAATAAGCCTGGTGATGTATATTTGGGGGTTACCCATCGGCTGGACAGGCCGGTGAGTGGGGTCGTATTGTTTGCGCGTACCAGCAAGGCCCTGACCCGTTTGAATGAAATGTTCAAAACACAACAGGTTAAGAAAACCTACTGGGCGATTGTCAAAAACAAGCCTGCAAACCCCGAAGGACGACTTGAACATTATCTTGTACGCAACGAGAAGCAGAACAAATCCTACGCACACGATAAAATAGTGCCGAATGCCAAAAAAGCAGCCCTGAAATATAAACTCATCGGTCAATCGGACACCTTCTTTTTACTCGAAATTGAACTCGAAACCGGTCGTCACCACCAGATTCGCTGTCAGCTTGCAAAAATGGACTGTCCTATCAAAGGCGACCTGAAATACGGCTTTCCCCGTTCCAACCCCAATGGTGGCATCTCCCTGCATGCTCGCTCCGTCGAATTTATCCATCCGGTATCCAAAGAACTGATCAGGATTACGGCACCCGTTCCGGATGATGAGAAGTTGTGGAAGGTGATGACGCAAAGCATTTGATAAAATAAAAGTCACGGATTAAAGCTGATTTTTAGGTTTTGATGTATGTGCTGCGCTATAACTAGCGCATGTGTTGCGTCAATGGTGGCGCCGGTGTGGTGTCTGTAGTACAAAAAGTTTTTAAGTGTAATACAACCCACACATCCATCACCGTCGTTCCATTCGGTTGAAAGGTTATGATTATACCCGAGAAGGATTATATTTCATCACAATATGCGTACAAAACCGCGAATGTTTATTGGGTCACATCGAAAACGTTGTGATACCCGTCGGGGCAGACCTATGTGTCTGCCCTGATAAAATATCAGGTGAACACGCAAACAATATTCAGGGCGAACACGCAGGTTCGCCCCTACAGAACATCATACAATGGTTCAAAACAATGACAACCAATGAATATATTCGTGCAGTGAAAAAACAGGGGTGGGAACCTTTCAATGGTAAATTATGGCAACGTAATTATTGGGAACACATCATTCGCGACGAACAATCATACCTGTGTATTGCTGAATATATCGTCAATAACCCCACGAATTGGGTAGAGGATAAATTCTTTTTCAAAGAATTGAAGTGATAAATTTCCTGCAATTTCTTGCCTGAATAAAATATATTCATACATTTGCAACAATAACAATATTCAAGTGGATACACGAACCACAGTTAAACAATTTAAACAATAAAACGTATGAAGAAAATTTTGATTTTAATCCCCCTGATGGGATTCATGTTTGCCTGTACAGGCGAAAAAAAACAAACTGAAAGTGCTAATGGTACCCTCGAAGAGCAAACCGAAGTAATTGAAAATTCAATTCAAAAAGTGGACGAAACCATCAACGCATCTGATGTGAAAATGGAAAAGTCTCAAAATGAAATTGACTCCTTATTAAACAACATTTAAATTCAGCAGTTATGAAAAAGTTCATGATAATAGCGCTTACAGTATTGATAGCTGTATCAGCACCGGTATTAGCACAGGGAAAAGGAAAAGGAAAAGAACAGGTCAAACAAAAAACTGAAAAAGTACAGGGTCAGATCAGGGAAAAAGCTGTCGAAGCAGCAGAAGCTATGGAGGAAAATGAAGATATGACAATTGAAGAAATTAAGGCTGCAAAAGGTAAAGGTCAGCTTAAAAAGGAAGCGAAAACAGTAAAAGAAAAAATTGAAAAAGAACAGGCTGTAACAGAAATCGAAGATAGTCTCGAAGCCGGTGGAAATGCATACGGTAAAAATAAAGGTGAGTTATCAGGCAAAGAATTTGGAAAACAACGTGCAGCTGAAGCCAAATTAAAAGCTCAGGGAAAAAAAGCACAGGCAGAACAAAAAATCAAACAACAGGAAGAGCTGATTCAGCAAAACGAAGAGAAAATAAACCAGGCCAAAGAAAGGATTAGACAGCAAAAGAAAAAAGCTGAGATCACATCAGAAGAAGAAAAAGTAAAATCGGGGAAAATTGCTCAGGCTGAAGAAAGAGTGAAGAAAATGAAGAAATTGGTGGATAAATCCAAAAAAGAAGTTGAAGTATTAAATGAAGAACTGGAAAAAGTGGAATAGGATGTTGCTTTACAGTTTGATACACAAATTATAACACGATTTTATGGAAGAAGTCAAACATGTTTGGCAATTTTCACGCGTTGGCGGCGTGAACAGGGTGAATTTGGAATCGGGTGCCGACCTGCAACATCTCGGAGAACTGGATCAGAAACTGTGGACAGCACTAAGCTGCCCTGTACATGGCCTGGAGGTCGATTCTAAAACACTGGAATTAATTGATACGGATAAGGACGGCAAGATTAAAGTGCCCGAAATACTGGCTGCTGTGAAGTGGATTCTTTCGGTAATCAAAAACCCGGATGACCTGGTTCGCCATAATAATTGCCTGCCATTAGCTGCTATTAATGATGATAATCCGCTGGGTAAAGACTTACTTGCTTCGTCGAAACAAATCCTGAAAAATCTGGGGAAAGCCGATAGTGAGGTGTTAACCGTTGAAGAAACCTCTGATACGGAAGCTATTTTTGCCAAAACGCGATTTAACGGCGATGGTGTCATTACAGAAGATACCGCTAAGGATGAAAATCTGAAAAAATGTATTAACGATATAATTACCTTTATAGGAGGTGTAACCGACCGGAGCGGGAAGCAAGGTGTTTTCACCGAACAAATCGAATTATTCTTCCAACACTGTGAGGATTATGCCGCCTGGCATGCTAAAGCGGAAAATAACAGTTCTGTCATATTGCCGTATGGTGCTGATACCCAAAAGGCCTTTGATGCTTTTAAAACAGTACGTGCTAAGATTGATGATTATTTCGTGCGCTGTCAGCTGGCTGAATTCGATCCGGTATCTGCCGATGTATTGAATACGCTGACAGCTCGTTTTGAAGCAATCAGTTCTAAAAATTTGTCGGGTTGCATGGATGAAATCGCCGAATTTCCGTTAGCTAAAATTGAAGCAAATAAGCCGTTGAATTTAAGTAAAGGCATCAATCCGGCATGGGCGGGGGCTTTGGCTACTTTCAAAGTACTGGTGACTGATCCGGCAAAAATTAAAAAAGAACTCACGGAAGATGACTGGAAACAGATTATCGCGGGTTTTGATGCCTTTGTAACCTGGCAGGCTGAGAAAGCGGGCACGGCTGCAGAAGCGCTTACGTTGATGGGGTACGTGCAATATTGTCGGATGACTATAAAAACAAACTGATTGCATTAGTTGAAAAGGACAAAGAACTGGAGAAAGAAGCCGGCAATATCATACTGGTGGATCAATTGGTTCGCTATTACAGAGACTTATATCAAATCCTCAATAACTTTGTAACTTTTGCCGACTTTTATGCTCCGAATGCTGAAGCGGTCTTTCAGGCGGGAATTTTGTATATAGACCAACGGAGTTGCAATTTGTGCATCAAAGTGACGGATATGGCCAAACACAATACGATGGCTTCTTATAGCGGTATCTGTTTGCTGTATTGCGACTGTATCTCCAGGGCAACGAACGAAAAGATGACCATTGTTGTGTGTCTGACGGATGGGGATGTCGATAACTTAACAGTTGGACGCAATGCCTTGTTCTACGATAAAAAAGGACAGGTATGGGATGCTTCCATCACCAAAATTATTGATAACCCCATCAGTATCAGGCAGGCATTCTGGTCGCCATATCGCAAGTTTGCCAAATTTGTTTCTATTCAGGTGGAAAAATTTGCAGCATCAAAAGATGAACAGGTTACCAACTCTGCTACATCAGGTTTAGAAAAAACAACGGCTCAGGTTGGTATCGCTACTACTGATGCAGCAAAAGTGAACGCAGCACCTGCTCCTGCACCACAACCATTTGATATCGGGAAGTTTGCAGGTATATTTGCCGCGATCGGACTGGCATTCGGCGCCATTGGTTCTGTACTGGCTTCGGTAGTCGGGGGATTTCTGGCGCTTACCTGGTGGAAAATGCCATTGGCTTTTCTTGGCCTGATATTAGCTATTTCCGGCCCGAGTATGTTGCTGGCCTGGCTTAAACTGCGTAAACGTAACCTGGCTCCGGTGCTCGATGCCAATGGTTGGGCGATTAATGCCAGGGCAACTATCAACATCGAGTTTGGTAGAACCCTGACACACTTAGCCGAATTATCTAAAAATGCAAGATTAAACATGCTGGATCCTTTCTCTAAAAAGAAAAATCCGATTCTGCCTATATTAATTATACTTGCAGTATTGGCACTCGTCGCTTATTATTTGTGGAAATATGGGATTATTTAATAGTGAAATAGATTAGATTTCTCGCTTTGCTCGAAATGACAGAACTTATGATGAGTTTAGGGAGGAGTTAGTTGGCGGCGTAGCCGCCAACTAACTCCTCCTATCTAAATCAAACACCGATTGTCATCCCGAACGTAGTGAGGGAATTAAATATAACGGGAAATAAAAAGTGAACAACGCGAGAATTGTTAAATTTTACGGGTAACTCCGTATGCCGGAACGCTTTCTTTTTTGTACCGGTTGATGGCGGTCACCACGAAGGTGTAATAGCCTTTCATATCTGGATTCAATTTCATCAGATCCAAATAAGCATCTGTGGTGAAGGTAAGGATGTTAACCGGATCTTCCATATCGCCGACTTTCTTACCTTTAAACGCATATACCACGTAATAGGCAATTTTCGATCCTTCCGTTTCATGTACAGGGTTCCACATCAGTATGGCTTGTTTGTGGTCTTTTAATATCCTCACGTTTTGAGGTTGTTGGGCCAGCATGCCCATCACATTTTTGTTTTCGGGACAAATAGCCTTGTGTTTATAGAAATTGGTTTGCAGACTGTCATTCAAACCTTGCAGATTTCTCAGAAAAGGCTTGGCGCTGAAAAACATGGCGCCACCTACTTCGGGATATTTTAGATTCAGTCGTAACTGACGGGCAATTTCATTCGGGGTATTCCATTCCGGTTCTTTCTTGAGTCCGCCCAAAGCTGAAGCATAAAGCCCGATGTACAGGTTTTTGTTGTAGGAGTTTTTTACCCACCAGTCGATCAACACCTGATAATCTGCTACCTTTTTACCGATTTCCCAGTACAACTGAGGCACGACATAATCGATGCTTCCTTCCTGTAACCATTTCAGGATATCGGCATATAAATCGTCGTAATTTTGTACGCCGGCACGGGTGGCTGAGCCTCTTGGATCCACGTTGTCGTTTCTCCATACGCCGAAAGGCGAGATGCCAAAATCAACCCAGGGCTTCGTGCTTTTGATGGTACGCTGCAACTTGGCTATGACCATATCCACATTGTTGCGTCTCCAGTCTCCTTTGTTTGTAAACGACCTGGGATACTTACGGAAAGTGGCTTCATCGGGAAATTCTTTGCCTGCAAGGGGATAGGGATAGAAATAATCATCCATGTGAATGGCATCGATATCATAACGTTCCACAATGTCTTTCACCACTTTATTGAGAAACTCCCGCGTTTCATCCAGTCCCGGATCGAAATAGTATTTTCCGCCGTATTCAACAATCATGTGCTTGTTTTGCTGATAGATGTGGTCTTTACTCAGGGAGGTCAGTTTATCTCCGTTCAACACGCGGTACGGATTCAGCCAGACATGTACTTCCATACATCTTTTATGTGCTTCTTCTGTAATAAATTGCATCGGATCGAAATAGGGCTCCGGCCTTTTACCCTGTTGACCGGTCAGGTATTTCGACCAGGGTTCGAGCGGGGAGAGGTAGAGTGCATCTGCGGTGGGACGAGCCTGAAAAACAAGGGTGTTGATGTTGTTCTGCGCGAGCCCGTCAAGCATCTTGATTAAATCTGTCTTTTGTTCCTTTGTATTGATTCTTTTAGACGGCCAGTCGATGTTTTCGACTGTTGCAATCCATACTGCACGCATTTCGCGTTTTTTGTGTTGGGCAAAACCCTGAATGTTTAATAAAAGACTGAAAAGTAATACGTAAAAATAGACAGGTGTTCTCATGTGAAACAGATGCTTGAAATTTTGCTTACAAAGATAAAAAAATATCTCATATTTCACGCTTTCACGGCTGTTATTTGTCCACTACCTTTTCTTTTTCATAATCGATATAGGTGATCAATCTCAGTGAGGTGTCTTTTGTAAAATAACTCCATGCCCAGTTGAAAAATATCACCAATTTGTTTCTGACGCTCAGTATCAGCATCAGGTGTAAGAACATCCAGACATACCAGGCCAATGGACCTTTAAACCGGAGAAAAGGCAATTCAACCACCGCCTTGTGTTTGCCAATGGTGGCCATCATCCCCAAATCCTTGTATTCGTACGGATTAAGAATCGCATGCTCATCCTTCAGCATGGCAAGTATGTTTTTACCGAGGTTTTTTGCCTGATTGATAGCCACATTGGCCACCTGAGGATGTGCTTTCGGATAAAGCGGGGTTTCCATGTAGGCAACATCACCCACCGCGTAGATATTGTCGTAGTTTTCAAGTTTATTCAGGCGGTCGACCACATAGCGGTTGTGTACCAGTTGTGCCTTATCAAGTCCCTCGATCACGTTACCGGTAACTCCGGCAGCCCAGATGACATTTTTGGATGGGATTTCTTCTCCGTTACTCAGTCGGGCTACTTTGCCATTGTAACTGTTGAGTATGGTTTCTGTCTTCACAATCACGCCCAGTTTTTCTAAATACGCACGGGATGCGGTTCTGGATGATTCTCCCATGTTGTTCAGCGTGTTTTTACTCCCTTCAACCAAAATGATGTTGAATTTCGAAAAGTCCACATTGTGATAGTCCTTCGGAAAGACCTCATTTTTCAATTCGGCAAAAGCCCCTGACAGTTCAACGCCTGTTGGTCCAGCACCCACGATGATGATGTTCATCCAGGCCTGTTTATCCTCGGGACGGGCAAATATCTCTTTTTCGAAGCTGAAAAGTATTTTATTACGGATATCAATCGAATCCTGCGTTGTCTTCATCGAAAAAGAGTTGTTTTTAATCTCTTCGTTTCCGAAAAAGTTTGTTTTACAGCCGGTTGCAATCACTAAGTGATCGTAGGTTATTGTCCGGTCGTAACTGGTAACCAATTTGTTTTCTTCGGGAATAATCCGCCGTATATCGGTCATCCTGAAATCAATATTCTTATTTTTCTGAAATATTTTCCGGAAAGGGAAGGAGATACTGGACGGCTCCAACCGACCACTGGCAACCTGGTAAAACAAGGGTTGAAACTGATGGTGATTTTGTTTGTCCACAAGCAATACCTTTAAATCTGCTTTGCGCAGGGATTTTGCCAGTTGCAAACCGGCAAATCCTCCTCCCATGATTACAATTTTGTCGCCTTTCTTAATTTTTTTCATAATCACATGTAATTTGTTTTCTTAATAAACAAGATTGTTGAGCTAATGTTTGAAAGTTCTCCATTTTTCAGTAAATTTGTACCGCACTAAAAATAAAGATATGAATAAACAACTTACCATCGCGTTAGTCGCGCACGATCATCGCAAAGCGGATATGGTTGAATGGGCGGTTTACAATGCTTCCATGTTATCAAAGCATAAACTGGTTTGTACCGGGACAACCGGAAGCCTGATTCTGAAAGCTTTTGAAGAAAAGGGCATTGAGGCTGACATCAGCTGTGTGAACTCGGGACCTATGGGTGGTGATGCCGAGATTGCAGCATTGGTTGTACAGAAAAAAGTTAATCTGTGCGTGTTTCTGATTGATGATCTTAATGCACAACCGCACGAGGCTGATATTCAGATGTTATTACGCCAGTGTCGCGTGCACAATATTCCTATCGCCTGTAACCGTTTCAGTGCTGATTTGATGATTACCAGTCAGTTGTGGGATGATGAAAACTATACGCCAACACCTCCCAAGTATATTAAATTCAACAGGGAATAGTAGCGTATTATTTAACCACATTAGGTACATTAGTAAACAAATGATAGAAATTATTCCCGCTATTGATTTAATCGATGGTAAGTGCGTGCGTTTATCACAAGGTGATTATCAACAAAAGACCATCTACAACGAAAATCCCTTGGAAGTGGCTAAGATGTTTGCAGATGCAGGCATCCGCCGGTTGCACCTGGTCGATCTGGATGGCGCGAAAGCACACCATATTGTGAACCACAAAGTGTTGGAGACCATTGCTTCCAAAACCAATCTCATCATCGACTTTGGTGGAGGATTGAAATCGGACGATGATTTGCGGATTGCTTTCGAATGTGGAGCTTCTATGGTAACCGGTGGAAGCATTGCTGTGAAGAATCCGGAAGTCTTTAATTACTGGATTCAGCAATATGGCGGTGACAAGATTATACTTGGTGCTGATGTGAAAGACGAGAAAATAGCGGTTGGCGGCTGGATTGAAACAACAGACCTGGAACTGATGCCTTTCATTAAAAATTACATGGAGAAAGGCATTTCCAAGGTAATCTGTACCGATATCAGCAAGGATGGTATGCTTTTGGGACCGGCAATCGACTTATATAAAAAAATGCTTGAACAGGAACCGTCCATCTACCTCATAGCCAGTGGCGGAGTAAGCTCTATCCACGATATCGAAATGCTTATAGAGAACAAGGTGCCTGCTGTTATCACCGGCAAAGCCATCTACGAAGGAAAAATCAAACTCCCGGAACTGACTAAATATCTGTAAGTATATCTTTATCCAACATGCCAGCTGAAATAATCATCTCCAAGACGTAAGGTGATAAACTTGTTCGTTATAATTGGTACAAAAAAATGATTACCATATATTAGTGAAAATGTATTACCGGCTATTGAAATGGAAGCGTTGGTCTGTTTATTATCAATGTTAACATAATTATTTGTTGGAGATTATGTTAAACCAGCAATTCTTTTAATTTATCAAAATTCAGAATTTGGTATTCACGGCGTGTTACCCGGATGATGCCATCGTGTATCATTTCCGATAAACTCCGGGCAAACGAGGGCCGGGCAACGGCAAAAAATTTGGCCAGTTCACCCTGACTTTTATTGATTACAAAAGGTTTCAAAGACCCCTGTGCCTGTTCCAACAGGTAATGAGCCAGTTTTCCTTTGATGGTCTTGATGGACAACAATTGCAGTCTGTTCGTTAAAAACTGGGTCCTGTTGGCATTGTGTGTCAGATAATTCTGCATGAAATGAGGATTGCTCATCATCAACCGCATGATTTCCGACTTGGGTATTTTAATAATCTCGACTTCTTCGAGTGTCGTTACGTTTACCGGAAAGTGGTTGTTGTCCGAGAATAAGAATTCAGAAACCAGGGGTCTGGGCGCTTCGATGGTTTCTATGCTGACTAAATTGCCGTTTTCAGTAATGATTTCTGTTTTAACAGAACCTACCGTCAGGATGTACAAGGCATCGCAAATTTCTCCCTGTCTGATAATCAGCTGATTCTTCGGGTAGGCCCTGATGGTGCATTTTAAATCGTCGAGAAAAGCCTCTTCATCTAATATGTTTAAATTGCCACAAACGGGACAACTCTGAAAATCACCATGCTTCATATCTGAAATTTATTGACGTAAAAATAGTTTAAAATTATTATTTCACCAAAATTACCACGTACTTGTAACAACTGTTACAGATTGTTTGTTTTAACAACACTATATTTGTGTTCAAATTTAAACAACAATTAAAATCAATTCATATGGCTGAATACAAATTTAATCCAGGAGTGCAAAGTAAAGGTTTTCCAAAAGCAGAAAAGTTCAGTTTTGCTGAAAGTGTAACGTATGCAGATGGTTCAATCGTAAGTAAAATCTTACTAAGAAATGAAAAAGGGAATGTAACGCTTTTTGCTTTTGATAAAGGGGAAGTACTGAGTGAACATACTGCCCCTTATGATGCTATTGTACAGGTGCTTGATGGTAAATCGGAAGTGATTATCGATGGTAAACCACACGAATTGGTGGCCGGTGAAAGCATCATCATACCGGCTAACATACCGCACGCGTTGACCGCGGTAGAAAAGTTCAAAATGATATTAATCATGATTAAAGGATAAACATTCAGCACTACATAAAGAATAATGAAAAGAACCATCATTAAAATCGATGAGGAGTTATGCAACGGTTGTGAGTTGTGCGTACAGGGTTGTTATGAAGGAGCGCTACAGATGATTGACGGCAAAGCCCGGTTGGTCAGCGAGTTGTATTGCGACGGATTGGGAGCTTGTGTGGGTGATTGTCCGGTGGCGCCATAACTTTAGAAGAGCGTGAAGCGGTACCTTATGATGAAATTGCCACCATAAAATGGATGATCCCGAAAGGGGAGAAGACCATCATCGCGCATCTCAAACACCTGAAAGAACATGGTGAGTTCGGATACTTGAAAGAAGCGGTAAGCTATTTAAAAGCCAACAAAATACCGGTTGATTTTTCAGCTGTACACAATATACCTGTTCCACAGCATCAGGGTGGAGGATGTCCGGGAAGTAAAGAAATCAGTTTTACTGCTTCAAAACAGGTAACAACCGGTTTTAAAATGTTGCATACCGTGCATACCGACGAACCAGCATCACAGTTGCGTCAGTGGCCGGTACAATTACATCTGTTGAATAGCCGTATAACCAGTTTGTAAATAATGCGTATTTTAGCAATAAATACGCATTATTTTTATGCCCTACATGAAGTGAATTTGTGCTTAGCATAAATCCATTTTTTGCTTTAAGCCACAAAATTTGAATGATAATTGAACCTGTTTTTGTTGAAAAGAGGGGAGAAGCGTAGCTTATTATCTATTGATTTGTTGAGGTAAATGAATAACAGGGTTTGTTGGGATGCAGTAAAATATACTGCATTGATATAGATTGAAATTTTATTAAATTGTTGTATTGTATTTTCAATTTTTGTTATTACTTTTGAAGAATTATATCACACTTCAATTGTTTATATCCTTAAATTGAAATACTGTATGCGAAACACCTCTGTTTTCTCGTCATTTTATAATTCATTTATTTATAATGTGTTGATGGGTTTTTCATCAAAAGTTATGGGGGATGTATGCGAAACAATGGTTCGCATACAGAAAGTAGGTTCGCATATTTAGGTGTTGTGTGCCATTTATAGAAGATTGCTATCAATCAATTACTTGCTAGAAAATAATGTAAACTAATTATGAAAAAACAAAGAATTTTAATTTTTGGAGCTGGTGTAATAGGTTCAATTTATGGTGGTAGACTCTCATTAGCAGGTCATGATGTATCAATTCTTGCCCGAAACAAACGACTTGCAGAACTTAAGCAAAATGGTCTTCAGCTAAAATCGAATAATCAGGATGAGATTATTAAACCCAAAGCCACAATGATCTCTGAGTTAGGTAGTGACGATATATATGATTATGTTTTTGTAATACTTAGAAAAGATCATCTAATTGATGCTATGCCTGTACTTAGCCAAAACAAATCAAAGAATTTTGTATTCATGGTGAATACTCCTTTGGGCTATGGAGAATGGATCAATGCGCTTGGTGCAGATAGAATTATTCCTGCATTTCCTGGAGCTGGTGGTAAGATTGAGAACGGAGTTGTATATTATACTTTAACAAATAGATTAATACAGCCTACAACAATAGGGGAAATAAATGGGATAAAGACACTACGAATAATGGAGATTGTTAAAATACTGACAAATGCAGGTTTTTCAACTTCGATATCATGCAATATGGATTCATGGCAAAAATCACACGTTGCAATGGTTTGCCCAATCGCTTATGGAATATATTTTGATGGTGGCAATAACTATACTTTTGCCAAAAACAAAGATGCGATTAAACAGACGGTTTTAGCACTAAGAGAGTCATATAGTTTTTTAGAAAAATCGGGTTTTGGAATTGTTCCTGCAAAAATGAATCTGTTTAGATTAACACCAATTTGCATCCTAAATATGTTAATTTCTCTTGTTTTTAATACAAAATGGGCTGAGACAGTTATATCAAATCATGCACTTTCAGGACGAAACGAGTTGGAAATGTTAACTTATGATTTTATAAAACTAGCAGAGAGCAAGGGGTTCGATTTGATTGAGTTGAAAAAATTGAATAGAAAATAAACGGCACACAACACGTGGTAAAATTAATTGGGGAGGTTTGGTTAAAACGGATTTTCACTACCTTTAACTAAGTTTTACCGTGTGATAAAGATGTTGGAGGTAAATCCCCAACTAATCTTACCACAGGGACGTTAGTGGCAAGGTCAAAAAATATGAATGCGGAGAATAAATGGCATTATGACCGCATAATTTGCGGAGATTATTTTGTCATACGGTGAATAATTTGTATTTTTACCGCAATATTAGCGGAGAAGAAATAATATGTATTTATACAATAATCAAAACTGGCCAATCTTTGAATGGAATAGTGAGAAACTGTTACCATTGCTTGCCTATGTGAGGAATCGTCAAGGGAAACTCATTGGAAAAATGGGTGCGCTGGGTTTTGAACTTCAGAATGAAGCAAATCTTGAGATATTAACTATTGAGATTCTGAAGTCCACAGAAATTGAGGGAGAACTTCTTGACAGAGAACAAGTAAGGTCTTCAATTGCAAGGCGTTTAGGATTAGATATTTCAGGTTTGGTTTATTCAGAACGAAATGTAGATGGAATAGTTGATTTAATGCTTGATGCAACGAAAAATTACGATAAAGAACTTACAAAAGAACGACTATTCAGTTGGCATGCTTCACTCTTTCCAGCAGGACAGAGTGGAATGTACAAAATAATTACTGGAAACTGGCGAGACGATTCAACAGGGCCAATGCAGGTGGTTTCCGGAGCTTTAGGAAAGGAAAAAGTACATTATCAGGCACCATCGGCATCCTTACTTGAAAATGAAATGCGCATTTTCTTCGATTGGTTTAACCTGGAGAAAAATGTTGATTTGGTATTAAAAGCAGGTATAGCACATTTGTGGTTCGTGACACTTCACCCGTTTGAAGATGGTAATGGGCGAATTTCAAGGGCATTAAGCGATATGTTATTAGCACGTTCCGACGAACAATCGTATCGTTTTTACAGTATGTCGACACAAATACGTAAAGAGCGAAGTTCGTATTATGACACCTTGGAGAAGACTCAAAAGGGAAGCTTGGACATAACAAATTGGCTCGAATGGTTTCTGCATTGTTTGTTACATTCGATAGAAAGTTCAGAGAAACTACTTGAAAAAGTAATTTACAAACACGAATTTTGGTTAAGACACTCCAAAGTTACAATCAATGACAGACAGCGGAAAATACTGAACATGTTGATGGACAACTTTGAAGGCATATTAAACACAACAAAGTGGGCTAAAATCGGAAAATGTTCACAAGATACAGCCTTGCGCGACATTCAAGATTTAATAGAAAAAGGTATTTTAAGAAAAACAGAATCATGCGGAAGAAGTACAAATTACGAATTGAAAACAGATGATTAAATCAAGCCCCAGCCACTAACACGCACTATGTACACCCACTCGGGTGTCACATAGTGCTTACCGTTAGCGAAAATTATAAAAAAAATTCAGTAAATGGATAAAGAGTTACAAGCGAAGATTGAATATGCTATTGATAAAGCTATTGCAGATTTTCAAAAAGACAAAGAATCTATTTTTGCTAACGAAAAAGATACCATTAAATACAAATATGAAAGTTTAAGTCCATTGAAAAAGTGGACAAAAAAACAAACTTGTATAGTTAAAGGTTGCAATAATAAAAGTATCGAAAA
>JAQVNN010000103.1 GCA_028703105.1 Paludibacter sp.
TGGCCAATGGTTTTCTGGGCGTGGAAGGCATTCATGTGTATGTGTTGTATCCCAAAGGATTGGTGAGTCCGATTCAGGAGTGCCAGTTCACCACCCTCGGACAGAATATTACGGCGTTGGAAGTTGACGGCACTTTCGATGATTGTCAGGCACTTGTGAAGGCTGCCTTCATGGATAAAGAGCTAAATGAGAAAATGAAACTGACATCAGCAAATTCGATAAATGTTGCCCGTTTCATTCCCCAGGCATTTTATTATTTCTATGCCTATGCCCAGCTGAAAAAGATTTCGGAAGATGCAGCCAACAACTTGGTCGTTTGTGTACCGAGCGGAAACTTCGGGAATATCACTGCCGGTTTGATTGCCAAAAGAATGGGATTGCCCATAAAACGTTTTATTGCAGCTAATAACAAAAACGACATTTTCCTTGAATATCTGAATACAGGAAAATACAATCCAAGACCATCGGTTGCAACTTTAGCTAATGCTATGGATGTGGGCGACCCCAGTAATTTTGTCCGAATTCTGGATTTATACGGACATAATCACGAAGCTATTTCAGCCGAAATCAGCGGGTTCAGATATTTGAATGAGCAAATATCCGAAACCATGAGGAACTGTAAAAAAGAAACCGGATATCAGTTAGATCCACATGGAGCATGTGGTTATCAGGCTTTGAAAGATGGATTGCAAGCAGGAGAAACCGGCGTATTCCTCGAAACAGCCCATCCGGCGAAATTCCTGGATACAGTACAAAACATTATCGGAGAAAAAATTGAAATACCAGAGAAACTCCGGGAATTCATGCAAAGCGAAAAACAAAGCCAACCAATTTCAAAAGACTTTGATGACTTTAAATCTTTCTTGTTGAGAAAGTGATTTTTATAATTATTAAACCACATTAGTCACATAAGAAAACATAAGTTGTTCTTCCTAATGTTTACTTATGTGACTAATGTGGTAAAGGATATTGAATAGTATTAAACAGTAAATACAACAACCATGTTCTCAGGAATCATAGAAGAAGCTGCCAAAGTAATTGCTTTGCGCAAAGAGCAGGAGAACCTGCACCTCACGATGGAATGTACTTTTGTCGATGAACTGAAAATTGATCAAAGTGTGGCGCACAACGGTGTTTGTCTCACCGTAGTAGAGAAAACGGATAAAACCTACACGGTAACTGCCATCAAAGAGACACTTGACCGGACTAACCTTGGTTTGCTTGAAATAGGCAGCAAGGTGAATTTAGAGCGAAGCATGCTGATGAATGGTCGGCTGGATGGGCATATCGTGCAGGGACATGTCGATCAGACAGCCGTTTGCACCGAAGTAAAAGAAGCCGACGGAAGCTGGTATTTTACTTTTGAATATAAATTCGACCAGGAAATGGCCCAAAGGGGCTACATGACTGTGGATAAAGGCTCGGTTACGGTTAATGGTGTGAGCCTGACTGTTTGTAACCCAACGAAGAACACTTTCCAGGTCGCCATTATTCCATATACATACGAACATACCAATTTTCATCAGATTAAACAGGGTATGGTTGTAAACCTTGAATTTGACATCATCGGAAAATATGTAAGTAGAATGATGTCATTTCAATAATAAAATCAAAAACTTGTTTTTTCTTAAAAAATACATTTATTCAAACTTATTTCAATGTGTGTTGTTAGTAATGAAAGCAATACACATTGTTGTTTTTTGAGAAAATGTTAAAGAAGTATATAAGTGAGTCATTTTTTAATCCCATCATTCATGTGTTGCCCATTGTAACATTTTTATTGGTAGAGGATTTTTATGGGCTGGAGAAAGCCTGGATTTTTTCTATTCCACTTGTTATACTATTGGTTGGTTATGTGCTGGTTTCATATAAATCCATTTTCCGCTGGTATATGGTGTCAGTGTCAGTTTATTTTTTCGTTGGTTTAATTGTTTCCTATACACATTTTGAAGAGGTCCCGGTTCCCTATAATATGGTCATTGGAGAATTGGTAGCATTATTATTCATGCTTTTCCTGTTGGTTTTCAGAAAAGCGATTCAAAAGTTGGTTGTATCTATTTCCAACAAGAAGCTTTCGATGGAGAATAACATGGATGAACTAATCAGAACAACAAATACTATCGCGGTGATCTTTGCCGCTTTTTCATTATCATATGTATTGGTGTATTTATTTGCCAGAGAACAGAAGATGTTGACACTTAACTTTGTTTATGAGGCTTATACAACCTTGCTTGTGCTGGTTTTTCTTTATGAGACCATCCGTGTTTTTGCTGTGAGAGGAAATCTCCTGAAGGAAGAATGGTTGCCCATCGTGAATGAAAACGGTCAGGAAATAGGTTCTATTAATTATCAGACTAGCATCGGTAACGAACAAAAAAAATTCATGCATCCGGTAGTCAGGGTTATTGTCATCGAAGGAAACAGGATTTTTCTGCGGAAAAATTTATGCAAAGATGATATTAATCCCGATTGCTGGGATAATGCTATTTGCACGCATATCAAATTAAAAGAAGGTGTAGCCGGTTGTGTCAAAAGAGCGGCTGCCGAAACATACGGTATTAGTGAAATTAATCCAGTCTTTTTGGCAAATTATTGTATTGAAAATAGTTGTGAACGTCAATTTGTACATCTTTTCATTTCGTGCAGGTTTTCTGATGCCGACCTACAACCGGATGCCGGTTCTCAGGTGAAATGGTGGACTATTCAGCAAATCAATGAAGAACTCGATTCCGGAATTTTCACAGAAAACTTTCTGAAAGAATACGAGTTACTCTTACGTAGCGGACTGATAGATTCAGGCCGGTGCCAGTGCGACTGTAAGTTGCGGGATGAGATAGAGGGGAAGAAGTGATGTTACTCCATGTTGTCCGTTTTGGGTCGAAGCATGACCAATTGCAAAACCAACGCCAGAATAACTACCCCAGCTAAATAAGCAAATCCCAACCCGAGATTTCCGGCGTCTGACCATTTGCCTAATAAGTTTGTAATTAACGCGCCCACAAATACACCCGTCATATTCATTAATCCATAAGCTGTAGCACGTTGTTTTGATGGAACAAACTGACAAAGAATCGGCATATTATTAGCGTCGAACATACCATAGCCGATGCCAAAACACATTGCGGCACCTACTACACTGAGAGTGCTACTCCCAAAACCGAGAAACAACAGAGCCGGAATCATCAGGCTCAACCCTATAGCACCTGTATAAATACGTCCGCGTATATTTTTTTTCACCCAACGATCTGATAATGGTCCACCTATCATGACTCCAACAAAGGATGAAACAGCAATAGCTATGGTTGACATAGGTCCGGCAGTTGACATGGATATCCCCAACCCTTCAGAAAAAAGGGTGGGAAGCCAGTTTTTTGTAGCCCAACCCGGAAGCGATGGAGCTGCAAAATAAAATAAAATGACCCAAAACGCGATATTTGAAAACAACATAGAAAAACTTTTTGCCATGGATAGAATAGATGTTTTCATCTTAAACCCAATGAATTCATTTTGATGATCAACGCGTTTTTCATATAAAAAGAAAACCAGGATTAAAGCATATACAATACCTACGATTCCAAATAAATGAAATGTTTTTTGCCATGTAAATGCAGCTGCAACTGTTGCGCCGAACCCACCTATTGCCTGCCCTGCATATAAACCGGTCATGTGAATGCCTATAGCCAGACTTCTTGATTTTCCTGTGTGATAATCGGCAATAAGGGATAATCCTGCAGGAATATAAAGAGCTTCGCTTACTCCCATTAATGCCCGAAGCCAATATACCTGATTAAATGTTTCACAATGTCCCATCAAAAGTGTTACCAAAGACCAGACAAAAAGGCTTATGACAATTAACCATTTTCGATTGATGCGATCGGCAATCAGTCCGGCTACGGGACTCAGAAATCCGTAAATCCATAAAAATATTGCCATCAGGCGTCCAAAATTTGTTGCCATTTCTAATTCAACAATGTCTGATTGCATGGAATCTCGCATGGTTGAAAGCATTTGTCTGTCCATATAATTGAGTAAGGCTACCACCCATAAAAGAGCGACTACCATCCAGGGATAATATTTACTGTTTCGCATGATATAACCAGGTTATGAATGATTAGTTGTTGTTTAAAAAATTCAATTTGTAGTTTATTTATGGTTGTTTACTTGTCTGAAATTTCAGTTTACCTGCATTTAGCAAATCCTTATGATTGATTCTGAAATTTTTCATCCATTTTGAACCAGCTTTAACAGCTTTCGAGTAAGGATAATGCTCTGGAGAGGCGGATGTTTCTATCACCAGACAATCACGTCCATGCACTTCTTTATTGAGTTGTATGGTAATCCGGTTAAAAACTGGAGTAGTCAGCGTATATTCCGGTACTCCCGGCACATCGGGGTAGAAACCCATCATACTGAAAACAGCCCAGGCCGACATAGTACCGGTATCATCATTCCCCGGTATCCCATTGGGTTGATTTTTGTAATATTTGTTCAGCAAACGGCGCACTTCCTTCTGTGTCCGCCATGCCTGATCAGGGAAATAGCTGAACAGGTAAGGATAGGCAATATCAGGTTCATTGGCCGGATCGTAGCGATTGAGATCGAACACCGATTGCAATTTATCAACAAAAGGCTGCTTACCTCCCATTAAAAGAGCAAGGCCTTTGATATCATGTGGTACATAAAAGGTATAGTTCCAGGCGTTGCCTTCGTGGAAACCCGGACTTGGTTCAAAATTTTCTCCTTGCATCGGATGAAACGGGCTGTAGAACGAACCATCTTCCAGGCGAGGGCGGAAAGTGCCGAACTCCGGGCAGTAATAATAACGGTAGCCCATAGAGCGGGAACGGAACAGGGCAGCATCTTCTTTTTTCCCAAGTGCTTCTGCCAGAGTTGACAAGGCATAATCCGCGATAAAGTATTCCAGCGCATGCGATACCGAATTGTCATACTGCTCTTGCAGTGGCACATAGCCCAACTTTGTATAGTAATCGTTATCGGGGCGTAACAGATTTTGGGACCCTGGCGTAGTTGCCGATTTCACCATAGCCTGATACGCCAGGTTGATATCAAAATTGCGTAATCCCTTCATCCAACTATCCACCATTACCGGTATCGCCGGATCGCCTTCCATGGTTAATGTCTCTTGCCCGTAGAGTTCCCATTTGGGCAGCCATCCGTGTTCGCGATACACATCCAGCATGCTGTGCAACATATCCATTTGTCGCTCCGGGTAAACAAGTGTCAACAGCTGATGCAGGTTCCGGTACGTATCCCAGAGAGAGAAAACCGTGTAGCGGTTACGGGTAGTAGTTTTAACCTCATGACTCTCCATTACAGGGTATTCTCCATTTACATCCTGTAAAATATTCGGATGAATGAGGGTGTGGTATAAAGCAGTATAGAATATGGTTTTCTGATCGGAAGTTCCGCCTTCTACCAGAATCCGCGACAGTAATTCATTCCATTCCTGCCGACTTTCATCGCGGATTTGATCGAATTCCTTGTTGTTTTGTTCGATAGCAAGATTCAGCCGGGCATTTTCCACGCTTACCAATGAAACACCCATACTTATTTCCACTACCTCATCAGCGGAAGTTTCGAAACTCATCCATATACCCACGTCATCACCACTTATATTTTTGCGGTAGGTTGAATATATCTTATATTTTCCGGCTGCGGAATCCCACTGTGCCTCCACATCCATTGGGCGTATTTTCTTCCAGTAGCCTGATGATGAGGGAGTCTTGTGCACTTTCATCACGAAATACACAGGAAAAACCGCATCGGGAGCATAGCAGAATCCTCCCATCAGTTTTGACCCCTCCACTTCATTATCAGCAGTAAAACGAACGCTTGCTCCTGTTTCATTGGTAAGACCCTCACCCAGATTCAGCAGGATATTCGACTGACCGGCAGGGAAGGTGAAGCGTGCCCGTCCGGTACGGAGTGTAGCCGTAACTTCAGCCAGAACATTGTATTTCGATAGGTACACCGAGTAGTAACCCGGACAGGCTTTTTCACCGGAATAGGTTGAACCATATTCTTTATAGTCGGGGTTTACCTTGCCTGTTGTAGGCATCAGCAAGAGAGACCCCAGGTCAGGACAACCTACTCCACTCAGGTTAACATGTGAAAATCCGGTCAGGTATTTATTGGTAAAATCGTATGGTGTGGACCACCATTGTTTATCTTTATCGAAACGATTCAGCTTCGATCCCATGACATTAAAAGGCGCTACCGACATCAGTCCGTTTGGACGCACCGCTCCGGGATTGGTAGTTCCATAATTGGTAGTTCCTATAAACGGATTTACAAAATCCACCGGCTGTTGAGCATGCAATGATATCCATCCTGCTAAGAAAGAACAGCAAAACAATAATATTTTCTTAATTTTAATCATGTTGTTATCGTACAGTACGTTTCCGTTGCAACGGCAGCAAATCAGTACATGAATCTTCTACTCCCCAGCGAGTGGGAACATTGGTCATAATTAACTCCAGTTTTCCTCCCTTCATTACTTCCTGATGTGTAAAAAAAGGCGATTGAAGAGTTTTGCCATTCAATCGTGCACTTTTGATATATTTATGGGTGCGGCTGTTATTTTTGGCGATAATATCAAAATTTCTATTATCTGGTAATTGAATACTCACTTTGTTGTACAGGGGACGACCGATGGAGTACACGGGGTTCCCCGGTGCAATCTGATAGAAACCCATTGCATTCATTACATACCAGGCCGACATCTGACCGCAGTCTTCATTCCCAGATAGTCCGTCCGGGTCGGCATGATACAAGGTCTGAAGTACACTATCAACCAGTTCCTGTGTTTTGAAGGGTTGTCCGGCTTTATTGTACAGGTGAATGATGTGATGACTTGGTTCATTTCCATGTGCATACTGTCC
>JAQVNN010000023.1 GCA_028703105.1 Paludibacter sp.
TAATTTGTTCGAGATGAACTTCAGACATGTGTAAGCTAATTTGATTGCTTTCAATTTTTGAGATTTCAATTACGTCGTTGATGGTGTGAAGCAGACGGTTGCCACTTTTCTTGACAATTCCCAGGTATTTTTTTCGGTCGATTTCCATCAGGTGATCATCATTTTCCAATAAATCAATAAACCCGAGTATTCCATTCATCGGCGTACGAATCTCATGGGAAATATTTTGTAAAAAAACTGTTTTAAGGTGGTCACTTTCTTCGGCTTTGACTTTGGCAGCCATTAGTTCTTTTGTTTTTTTCCTCACTGATTTTTTGAGGATGACAATAAAACATAAGGCAAGAAGAGTAACAACAGAAATAGTTGCTATGATCCATTTGATATATATGGGAATACCGTGCTTATGCTCATTGGTGTCAAGCCACTTGTGTAAGGAAATAAAAAATTTAGAATCAGGATTATTTTTTTGTTTTGCTATGTTGTGGTCGAAGAGCGTTAATATCTCTGGAGCAATTTGATTATTAAACCCAAAGTACAATTCATTCGGCTGAAATACGATTCCTGTTGGGATGACGTCTGAATCAAAATCAGATGAAAAATAGAAAAAGCGATCGGCAACCATTACATCAATATCATTGTTAATCAATGCATTCTTAGTCGATTCATAATCATTGAAAGGGAAAATTTCATAAGTTAAATTGAATTTTTTTTTGATGTGCGTAGTCAGCAATTCTTCCTGATATGAATCCTTTAACAATCCTATACGTTTGTTCTGAAGTTCATTTAGCGAATTAAAGTTGTTGGACCGGGTTGTGTAAACTTCGAGCCAGGTGCTGATAACGGAAAGATGATTGAAATTAAACAGGGAATCACGTTTATGCGTGTAAGCCATATCGGGCAAAATATCAATTTCTCCCTTACAAAGCAGATCGAACAAATCCGGCCAATTACCGGAAACATAGTTAAATTCAAGATTCCCTTCTGTCGCAATTTCTTTTAATACATCTATAAAGATACCATCAGGTTGCCCTTTTTCATTGATAAATATTTTCGGCCGGTTTTGATAAACCCCGACTTTCAACGCTGTATTCTGATTGATTTCCTGTGCTGAAGCAGGATAAAAAAATGCATACAACGACAATAAACAGATCAATAGTACAAGATGTATTATTTTTGTCATATACAGTTGACGTTAAAAAATACTCCCTGTATAGACAACAAAAAAAGAGCGTCTTTTGTTAGACGCTCTTTCATATTTTTTAAATAAATATGTATTTTAGTATAAATAACACGGCTAGGATATACATCCCGATACTGAGTTTTTTGAAATTTCCTGCAATGAGGTTGATTACTACATAGCTCAACACACCCAGCGTAATACCTTCGGCGATGCTGTAGGCCAAGGGCATGGCGATGATGCAAATGAAAGCTGGAATGGTTTCTGAAAAATCATTGAAATCAAGTTCTTTGATTGGTTCCAACATATACAGTCCCACCAGAATCAGTGCAGGAGCAGTTGCAGCACCCGGAATGGCCAGGAAGACCGGTGAGAAAAAGAGAGCTGCGGCAAAACACAGAGCGGTAATTAAAGCGGTCATGCCAGTGCGTCCACCTTCTGAAACACCGGCGGCACTTTCAACATAGGTAGTAACGGTACTGGTGCCGAGCATAGCGCCTGTGGTTGTTCCGATGGCATCAGCCATAAAAGCCTTTTTAGCATTGGGGATTTTTCCGTCTTTATCCAGCATTCCGGCTTTAGTGGAAACTCCAACTAAGGTTCCGAGCGTATCGAAAATATCCACAAACAAGAATGTAAACACCACGATGAGCATATCAAATGTGAAGATTTGATTGAATTCAAATTTGAAGAAAATAGGTTCGATGGATGGCGGAACGCTTACAAAACCATTGATTTGAGTGATTCCCATGGGAATACCAATTAAAGCCGTCAGTATGATACCGATGAGCAGGTCACCTTTAACCTTTTTTACGACGAGAACAGAAGTAATAATTAAACCAATTATTCCCAGTAAAGCTGTTCCTGATGTAATATTTCCCAGTGTTACCAGCGTAGCATCGTGTTTTACAATGATTCCCGCGTTTTGTAACCCGATAAAGGCAATGAACAATCCGATCCCTGCACTAATAGCCGTTCTTACTGATTTTGGAATGGAATTGGCAATGGCTTCACGTACATTAAAAGCGGTCAGTAAAATAAATATCACTCCTTCAATCAATACCGCGGTGAGGGCAAATTGCCAGGTATGACCCATTCCTAGCACAACTGAAAACGCAAAGAAAGCATTCAGTCCCATACCCGGTGCCAGGGCGAAAGGTAATTTTGCCCAAAGTGCCATTACAAGAGTACCGACAATGGCAGCAATAGCTGTTGTCGTGAACAGCGCATTGGCATTCATACCAGCAGCTGATAAAATATTGGGGTTCACGGCCAATATATAAGCCATGGTCAGGAAAGTGGTAATACCGGCAATGACTTCCGTACGGGGAGTGGTACCGTTTTCCTTTAGTTTGAAGAATTTTTCTAACATGACTAATCTGGTTTATAATTATAAATTGTATTTAACAGCGAGGGTTGGACATGCTTTGAACCCGGATACGCCTCCGAAATTATATCCTAATTCGATTTCGCCTCCTGCGGATATTTTTTTGTTGAAATTGTACCAGAGTTGTGGTTCAGACAAGAAGGTATATGTAGAACCAAAGAATGTTTTTTCACGCCAGAAATCAGCAAAACCGGTAAAGGAAAGTTTTCCCTGTAACAGGTGCATGTACCAAACCGCTGTCAACTGGAAGTTATGTGGATCAACGTTCCCCTGAATCAGTTTATACATAGCTGATAAAGAAATACCTTTTGAGAAATCCTGACTGTTCAGGCTGTAAGTTCCACCCAACAAATAAGCATTATTAATTTGGAAAGCAGCTCCTCCGTTTTCTGCATGCAGACCGCCGTTGTACTCAACATGAGCAGATATAGGGCCATCCCAGAATTTCAGTTCTCGTGCAATTTCAAAGTAAGCTTCGGTCGGACCACCGGCATTGTAGTTCATATCCACAAAGTAGAATAGACTACCGTTTGTATCCGGTTTAAAACGCTCGATTGTGCTGGTAAGATAATTTCTTCCTTTTCCGAAATCGTAATGTAGCTGAAGATTCGTCTGTGCAACCAAACCTGCACCTGCAATCAGCAAGCAAGCTAAAATCAGTTTTCTCATGAATGTTGAATTTAAAAAATTAATAAATGTTGATAGTTGTAAAAATCACACAAATGTAGTAAAATCGAATAATTTAACAAAAGAAAATCACTTTTATATTATCCGGGTTGATAAAGGCTTCATGTGATGATTGGTACTCAAAGCATTTATGGTGACGTCAAAACCAAAAACCGATATTAGCAGCAGCTACAATTTTCCGGTAAGCATCTGAGTAGCCTAAGGTAAATTCAATCGGACCGAAAGGAGATTTGTATGAATAAGTCAGCCCTGCACCCCAGATTGACTTATAGGATTCAAATTTATTGAACTCATTGCTATGAAAGAGTAGGTTAGCGGCTAAAGAAAGATGATGTTGCCTGTATAAATTGCTTCTGAATTCCAGACAGCCAATGAAAGTGTTTTTCCCTGTTGCCCAGAAAGAAGGTAAACCATAAAACGGCAGGTGGTGGTTAAATCTTACTTCGTAATCTTTCGATGCTATAAAATTACCAAGTTGAAGTGGCACCTCGCTGAATAATGTACGTGCGTAAGCATTCATCATCAAGGTGGATTTTCTGGACAAGGGAATGGAGTTTCTGTTTTTTAGTAACCATATCGGGTTGATGATGTTAAAAACCAAGTCTTCGGTAAGCGAGAATTCTGTATATAGTTCAGCGCCTCTTGTGGGGAAATAATAATCGTTTAAGCTGTCGAAATGGTAATAACTGTAGAGATGGTAAAAGAAATTGCCTCCTCCGGCTGAAAAATTTTCAGAATTATTGCCATTGATATTAAAAACTTCTCCTCCATAGAACTCTTGTTTTATTCCCAGCCCGATGGTTGAGTGCTTTAAAAAAGGTTGATAAGTGTATAGTTTTAACGATGTGTTATAAAGTTTGGCATCGAAATAACTGTTTCTCGAGGAATAAATAGTTGCCTGATTAAAAGACCCATCAGCCTGAATGGCAATTGTAGGAAGTTTTTCTTTGTCGAGTTCAGCTAATATGCTAAAGGCGGGATTTGCTGAAACATCAGCTGTAAAAGACAATAGTCCGAATGTCTTTGTATAATCCTTTCGTGTTGAGTTTAATACTACTGAAATGCCACTTCTTGTGTTTAAACGTATTCCAACATTGAAATTCCATGCCTTTCCTTCTTCTATGAAGATGTTTAATATTTTTCCGTTTTTGTCATCATCTAATTTGAAATATACCCTTTTGAAAACACCCGTCCCATATAGGGTGTTGATTGACTGTTTAATGTCTTCGTAAGAATATTCACCCGGAAATTTTTTGTTAATTGTACTGGTTAACAACTTGTCCGATATGGAATAATTTCCCGAGAACCGGATGCCGGTAATATTCCATTTTTGCTGATCTACGAATGTAGAAGGTCTGTGACGGGGCAGGAGCTTGCTGTTTTTTTTTAGTGCTCTTATTTGATCAATGACATCCATAGCTGATTTTGTTCCCCTTTTCATCAGTGTGTCTAGGGCTTGCCTGTTAAAACTGGATGTATTGTAACCTGTGATGTCGGGACGAATGATAATGTTGCATAAACTTTTGTTTACAGAATCTTTATTCAAAGAATAAAAATTGATAATTTGGTTGGTTAGTTTATCCAGCGAAGCTATTTCTTCCGCCTGATATAAATCTTTGCGTAAATCAACGCCAATGATGATATCTGCCCCCATTTTTTTAGCTACATCAGTAGGAAAATTATTGACCAGTCCACCGTCAACTAATAAGTAACCGTTGTGTTTTCCGGGAACAAAAACGCCAGGTATTGCCATGCTCGAAAAAATTGCGGTTGGCAAAAATCCCTCATTCATGACAATTTCCTTTCCGGTTTCCAGGTCAGTTCCAATGCAGGCAAATGGTATCGGGAATTTAGAAAAATCAGCATGTTGAGGGAGATTGGCAGCCAGTCCGCAGAATAAATTCAATACATTTTGTCCGTTTACCATGCCACCTGGTAAAACCGGAAATTTGTTTTCTGCAATGGGCAGTGAAATAACATAGCGTTGTTGTTCCGTTTTGGAAACTTGATTTAATTCCCGACGTGGGACATAATCGGATAACAACTCCGGCCAGTCGCCATCTTTTGCCAATTGAATGATGTCGTCTGCCGAATATCCGATTGCGTAAAGTCCGCCGACAATACTCCCAATACTGGTTCCCACTATGATATCAATGGGAATTTCCTCTTGTTCTAATACTTTCAACACACCAAGGTGAGCAAATCCTTTAGCGCCTCCACCACTTAGCACCAAAGCAACCCTGGGTCGCTCATCAGGTTGTGCGGAAGCAACAAATAAAATCGGGAGAAGCAGGAATAATAGGAATATCTTTCGGAACATGACAGATAGACTTTTTGTTTTCAAAAATAAGATTATTTTTTTGAAAAGTAAGGAAAGTTGCCGGAAATATATGCTTTTTTGTTTACATAAAAAAAACAGCTTTTTTCAAAAAAGCTGTTTTTTACCGTTTATTGCTGTTTGCAATTATCTTTTGTTTCTCCAGGGCTTGTTGTTATCCACTGCGGATTTTCTTCTGCTGTCGCTTCTGCGATCACTGCTGCTGTCGCTTTTCCGGTTTCCACCTGATTTGCGGTCATCGCCCGAGTATTTTCGTTTGTAACCCCCATCGTTACTATATGGCCTGTCAGTCCTGCGTTTTCCGTTTTCCGTTTTGCGCTTTCCTGTTGATTCGGAAAACCCTTTGCTTTCTCTTGCAATGGCCAGTTCAATGTCTTTTTGTTCAGCAAAGGCATTCACGATTTTATCCACCTGATCAACGAACACATCGAAGAAAGTAAACTTGTTGGTGACTTCAATATCTCCCACACTAATGGTTTTGTCTCCTACTATGTCGTTGATGATGCCTAATAGCCGGGAAGGATTGATACCGTCTCTGCTTCCGATATTCATTTTAAGACGCATTTTTTCACCCCGTCGGCCTCTTTTTTCATTTCTTTCGCCACGTTCACCCCGGTCGGAACCTTTTTCGCGTTCGTGGTAATTGAGATCTTCTGAATCTTTGTAATAATCAAGGAAACGGTTGAATTCTAGCGAAACAAACCTTTTCAGCAATTCCGATTTGTCAAGATACTCCAGTTGTTTCATGATTTGATCCATGTACGGACTGATTTGCTCTTCGTTCACTTCCACGTGTTGCATCTTATCAATCATATGAAACAGTTGCTTTTTGCAGACTTCCAACCCATTTGGAATCAGTTGTTGTTCAAACTTTTTCTTGAGCATCCGTTCAATATCCTTGATTTTGAATTTTTCTTTGGAATGGATAATGGATACAGAAACTCCTTTTTTATTTGCCCGGCCGGTACGACCGCTCCGGTGGGTATAAACCTCCACATCATCCGGCAGGTTATAGTTGATAACATGCGTCAGGTCGCTCACATCTAAACCACGTGCAGCCACGTCTGTTGCAACAAGCAGCTGGATATTCCGGATGCGGAATTTTTGCATCACAGTATCCCGTTGTGCCTGTGATAAGTCTCCGTGCAGCGCATCTGCGTTATAACCATCTTTCATCAGATGTTCGGCTACTTCCTTGGTTTCCTGACGCGTACGGCAAAAAACAATGCCGTAGATATCCGGATTCAGGTCAACGATACGTTTCAGTACCAGGTAACGTTGTTTTGCCTGAGAAACATAATAAATATGCGAAACATTGTCAGACCCTGAGTTTTTACTTCCAACCGTTATTTCCTCATGATCTTTCATGTATTTTTTTGCGATACGTGCAATTTCAGCCGGCATTGTTGCCGAGAAGAGGGTGGTGCGACGTGTTTCAGGTGTTTCCTTCAGAATGGTTTCAATATCATCTTTGAAACCCATGTTCAACATCTCATCCGCTTCATCGAGAACAAGATAATTGATGTTTTCCAGTTTGATTTTTCCCCGTTCAATCAGATCAATTAATCTACCTGGTGTAGCTACGATAATCTGTGGGGTTTGATCCAATTGTTTCAGCTGTATGCGGATATCTTCGCCACCATAAACCGGAACCACACGGGTATGCAGGTATTTAGAGAAGTTTTTGAGATCGTTTGAGATCTGGATGCACAATTCGCGGGTAGGAGCCAGAACAAGTGCCTGCACCTGTTTGCGGCCGGCATCGATCATGTTTAAGATAGGTAGCCCGAAAGCCGCTGTTTTACCCGTTCCGGTTTGTGCTAATGCAACCAGGTCGGTGTTTTGTTCAAGCATAAAAGGAATTACCTTTTCTTGCACAGGCATGGGGAACTCAAAACCGAGTTCTCCGATTGCTGAAAGAATTTCTTCTCTCAGATTCAGTTCTTTAAATGTCATTTTTGATGTTTTAGTACACGTTTAGAGCAGTCATCCGGCGATTATTTCATTCGTTCTGAAACGTGTACCCTCTGATTAGCAAAACTGCAAAGGTTGATGCAGTAAGTTTCGGATTTTTACCCGTAACGCGTGGTTGTTTTTATTTGCGGGTGCAAAGATAATCAAAAAATACATTTTAAAAGCTAATATTTTATAATTCTTTTGCTGAATGTTTGATTATTATGATATACAGATACCAAATAAATTCCCGGTGGTAGATGTTGTAAATTGATGGTACCATGCTGAGAAAATTGTTTATTCAAAATTAATTTGCCATTCATATTTCTTACATCGCAATACAGGGTATGCCCTGTTTTGGCGTAAATGTTGACGATTCCTTGTGAAGTTGGGTTGGGAAAGCAATTAATTTCTACGATATGATCTGCTCTTTTCGTAATATTATGTGTAGGTATTTCGAAATCGACCGTCACAGTTGATCCTTTAAGAGCTTCGCTTGAAGGCATTGAAATAGATTTCTGGTAAACTTTTCCACTCGTTTCAATCTCAATAAGTATAACATTTGCAGATTGAGCCGGATCAGCAACCGAGACATAGGTGTTTCCTGTAATCATCAGGGCACATGGCTGATTAACT
The DNA here is from genome assembly GCA_028703105.1 of Paludibacter sp. Lineage (GTDB taxonomy): Bacteria > Bacteroidota > Bacteroidia > Bacteroidales > Paludibacteraceae > Paludibacter. The sequence continues at coordinate 8,179 of JAQVNN010000023.1, forward strand.
GTAATGGTACGGTTATCATAGGTAAATGAGCCTGCCTGGTGGAATATAGCCTGTATCACGTTTAGGTCTTTGTGTGCAACAGCCTGTAAAGAAGAATTATTAGCGATTATTTCAACTGCGGAAACATCATAGGCTTGTGCTTTTTCTTTGGTGTCAATCCCGGGTACAACCACGTAGCTATAGCTTTCATTTAGCGGATTTATACCATGATCGACCCAGATTGTGAACACATTTCCGGATTCGGTAGTTGTAGAACCGTTGGCATTAATATTTCTCCAGGAACCGCTTTGTGATTTCATGGTATATTTAATATTTCCCTGCTGAGGGAAAAAATAGGCCAGTTTACCATTTCTCAGGTAATGTAATTTATTATTTGAATACGTGTTGGAACTCACAGAATGCATTTCTTCGGTATTGTTTTCGGTTTCAAGCAGATAGGATGGTGTTTCCATTTTCGTCTGATTCAAAGTCGTGCGAACGTTTCTGTTGCTGTTATCCGTGATTCCTGCACCAAGACAAACTATTTCATCATCAAAAAAGAACCAGCTTTTTTTGGCCTGCATCCCGGATTTATTCATGTTGAGTACAGAGGCTCCATACTGTCCGTTCGAAACACCTCCAACAAAAGACGTGGTTCCGTAATTACTTCCCCATGTTGCACGGTAAGGGAAACTTGTGGTATAGGGAAATGTACTCCCGGGTATCATACACCAATCCCAGTAAGGCATGATGTTTTTATATTCATTTCCATCCACCGAAATAAAATTGGCACCGTAAGAAAAATAATTGGCTTTCAGGTTTTCGTTATTCCCTGTTTCAGCTTCAACAGTACGAAGTGAAACATTACGAACTGTAAACAGGTATCCATTTCGGGCATGCTGCATATAATCTGATACCCAGTAGTGTTTGTTAAATTCCCTGACATTATAATTTGCCGGTTTATTTTCTCTTATGCGATCCAGGGCATCAAGATATGTTGTTGCATGATCAGGATCAATTAAATCCGCCATTTTTTGAAGATAATTCATGTTTGCGTTCAAAGCATTGACACGACTTACTGCTCTTCCCATGACACTGAAATCCCATGAACTGCCACGCACGGATGCAATTTGAGTCTCTCTGATAAAGCGGATTACCTTGCTGAAATTTTCACTGTTGATGTCGAAAGCTGCTGGTGTCCCGACAAGATAGGACGCTAATCTGCTAATTCCATTGGCAAAAACCTGCCCGTAACTTGAAATTTGAATTTGCGGCCCATGATCGTGAAATACAAGATCACCCTGTATGTTTTCAGTTAATATTTGTTCCAACATGTCGCGTGTATCTTCCAATAAAGCGTTGTCTTGGGTCAAAATACCCCTATAAACATAATGTAAACCAATATCGATGGCATTGGCCCCAGTGCCGTGTGACGTGATATCGTAAATATCCTGTGGTTGAAATAGTGAAAGAATTTCTGGTTCATCAATCCCTTCAGTAGTAGCTTTAGGAATGAAACCTTCAAATTCACGTAAAAATATCAAAATTTCACCCAGTTTTTGAGGATTGTAAATTTTGTTGAACCACCAGTTTTGATCTTTTGTATTAGATGCACGCCAAAATGTTAATCCTTTTTTTATTGCATCTTTATACGCCGTATTGTTGTATTTGGCATGATCAGATTTTGTTACGGCAGCAGCCAAATGCCATAATCTTAATACATGATTATCAGTGGTATTCATTGCTGTTGCACTGGTGAGAGTTCCATAGGAAAACGCATTCCAGCTGCCGTTTGTGTTTTGCGTAGATACCCAATTGTCCAATGTACCGGTATCTTTTATGTTGTTTTGGTTATCGTTGTTGATTCTTTGTATCAATGCATTGTAATCATAAGCATGAGTAGATTGAAGTAATGTTGTGTTAAAGAAAACAAGTATTAAAATGATGCGTTTGAAGGTAGGTAGTAGATTCGTCATTGAATTGATAAAATTTGATTATGCACTTAGATGCGTCTGTTGTGATGGTGTTTAGTAAAAAAAAAGAAATAAAAAGAACAAAAAAGACAATTCTGGTCTTTCTCGTTCTTTTTATTAATTAGTGGCAGATGTTTTAAAACTTATACTCCACAAAAGCTTCCATTGCTTCGTAGGAAGCGAGTCCCAGTTCTTGATACAGGAATGCGGTTGCTTTGTTTCTGTCCTCTGCACGTTGCCAGAAAAGTCTTTCGTCGTTGCCTAAAAATGGAGCACTTTCCATTTGCGACTGATGACGAAGGATGGATTTTCTTTTGTTTAGAAGTTGTTCAGGACTGATAGGAACTGCCATCTCGATGTGGTCAATTTCCCATTCTGCCCAGGCGCCACGGTACATCCATACACGGCATTCATCCATGATTCCTTCTTTTTTCAACTCATCAATGGCGGCTAAGGCTGCGTTCAAACATACCTTGTGTGTCCCGTGCGGGTCAGCAAGGTCTCCTGCAACGAATATCTGGTGAGGCTTCACTTTTCTGATCAGATCTATTACGATCTGGATGTCTTTTTTTGTTAGATTCCCTTTCTTCACGGTTCCTGTTTCATAAAAAGGTAAATCCAGAAAATGCACGTTTTCAGGTTTCAAACCAATGAACCTGCAAGCGGAACGGGCTTCTTCACGACGGATTTGTCCTTTGACGTAAAGCAACTCTTTATAAATTGAAGGTCTCATATCTTCTTGATTTAGCAAGGCCCTCACGGCTTCATCTAATTTGGCATCGCTATCAGCTCCGTTTTTATTGTATTTTGCAGAGAGATTTTTCATCAGAGATAGATAACGTATTACCTCTTCATCACCAACGGCAATATTCCCTGATGTTTGATAGGCTACGTGTACTTCGTGGTTCTGATCCACAAGACGTTGGAAGGTTCCACCCATTGAAATCACGTCATCATCGGGGTGCGGACTGAAAACCAGTACTCTTTTGGGGTAAGGCAACGCGCGTTCCGGGCGGTTGGTGTCATCAGCATTGGGTTTTCCTCCCGGCCATCCGGTAATGGTATGTTGCAAATCGTTGAATATCTGTATGTTTACGTTGTATGCTGAACCGTATTTTATCAAAAGTTCGTCCAGTCGATGTTGGTTATAATCCTTGTTTGTTAATTTCAGAATGGGTTTTTGTGTCTTTTTACACAACCAGACAATGGCACGACGAGTCAGTTTGTTAGTCCAGTCGCATGATCCTACCAGCCAGGGTTGACTAAGACGTGTTAACATTTGGGCGGCATTAACATCCATCACAACTTTTGCATTTTTGTGTAACTGTAACAATGATGCGGGAACATTATCGTCGGCCTTTTCTTCCACCACTTTTTTAATAATGGTTGCCTTATGTTCACCCCATACGGTCAGTGTAAGCTGACGGGCTTCCATGAGGGTCGAAAGTCCGATTGTAAATGCATAAGATGGAATGTCGGAAGTGTTGTTATAAAATAGTTTAAGATCAGCTCTCGATTGATCATCCAATAACATCAGCCGTGTTTTAGATCCTATGTTGGAGCCCGGCTCATTATACGCCAGGTTGCCTACCAATCCGATACTTACGAGCACATAATCCAATCCACCTTTGTTTGCTATTAGCTGATCATACGCATGGCAAAAAGCATGGATGTCCTTTACCTCCCCATCAGGAATAAGTGTGTAGAAGTTCTCAGGAATAAAATCAACTTTCATCAGCAGGTTTTCCTGAATAATCCTGGAGTTTGCATGCAGGTTCTGATGAGTTAAAGGATAAAATTCGGTAACATTGAATACAATTACATTTTTAAAGCTCAGTCCTTCTTCTTTGTGCAGGCGTACCAGTTCCTCGTAAACATTCAAGGGAGAAGAGCCTCCTGATAAACCGAGTACGCAGGGAAGTTGTTGAGCTTGTTTATTTTTAATGATGCTGGCAATTTCAGCCGCTACTTGTACGGATCCCTGGATGTCATTGTCATAAATCTCCGTGTCAATTTTTTCAAATTTAGTTTGTCTGATTTTGTCGATGGCATCCGTAGGACGATAATAACGTTCCGGAATTCTTTCTAATGTAATTTTTGAACTTAAATCGAATTGCATAATGAATTATTTTTTATCTTTTGAGCATTTTTTTACAATTTGCTGCATGATTTCAAACTTTTTTTCCTGTTGTTGTAACAAACGGAACTGGGCAATTGTTCGTTGCCAATTGTGTTCAGGGTGTTCGATTTTATAATATGTATCGCCATTCAGGTAATCAGTGAAAAAACGCACGGTTTGCATGTATGTAAGCATTTTTGCTCCAAGTGACAGGTACTCAAGCTCTGTATCGGTAAGGAAAGTTGCTTTTTCCAGGTATCCTCTTGTATATGCTTCATAAATATCGAGGTTCACATCGATATTATCAAGGTTTGGATCATCTTCGGATCCAGTATTGGCTGCAGTACGCATGAAATCACCAAAATCAGATAAAACCGTACTGATCATCATGGTGTCAAGATCTACAATACAGCAAGGCTCGTCTTTATCATTGAACAGCAGGTTGTTGATTTTGGTGTCGCAGTGATTGATGCGACCTGGCAACTGACCTTCTCTGAACAATTTCTGTGGGAGGCACATTTCATCTGCTCTTTTAAGCAATTCATCAACCATCCAGGCAGTTCTTTCCAATCTTCCTGCAGGATTGTCCTTAGCAGCATCTTTTAACTGCTGTACCCTGAATTCAACATTATGAAAATCAGGGATGCTGTCGATTAACTGTTCAGCAGGAATATCCACGATCATACAATGGAAATTTCCATAGGCTTTCCCTGCCTCATACGCCAATTCCGGCGTAATAGCTTCGTAACTGTGTGTGTTAACGATATTTACATAAATTCTCCAATAGTTTCCGTCTTCATCTTTATAAAATAGCTTATTGTCTTTTGTTTCAATAAGTTGTAAAACTTTCTGTTTCAAGTCTGTTTCACCAGCTTCCCTGTATTTTTTTCTGAGATGATCGGTTACAATGCGGATGTTATTTTGAAGTCCTTCTACATTTTTAAAAATGTTGTGATTGATTTTTTGCAGAAAATACGATTCATCTTCCGGATTCTTCCCTGTTAAAATGAAAGAATCATTAATATGCCCGATTTTCAACGGTTTGATTTCAGCAATTTCTGTTTTAAGTTTGAATTGATTAAAAATATTGTTCATGATTTGTGCATAAAAATGATATTAGTTAAAAACATTTTTTAAAACGCAAAAGTAACTAAAAAAAATCAGATGGAATCATTTCTTTGCTTTTTCCAACAATTCTTTCAATTCAGTCCTCTTTTCCGGCTGTATTGCCGATAAGTTGTTTATTTCTCCGGGATCTTTACTCAGGTTATAAAGTTGTGGATTCGGGTTGTTCCCCAGTTCGGTTTTAGTCCAAAACTCAATGGGTTCAGCCTGGCTCGGTTCAATATATTTCCATTCGTCTTTTACAATTGAAAGAGTACTGTTCAGATTTTGCTGTATGATAAAAGGGGCTCCTTTCTTAGTTTTGTTTTTCATCAATTTGTCCAGTTTGCGGCTGTCCGGTGCAGCGTTTTCAGGAATAGCAGCATTTGCAAAAGAAGCGAAAGAAGCGAAAAAGTCAATTTGTGACATCAAACCGGGATTGATACTTCCGGGTTTATTCATACCCTGTGGCCATCGGATGATACAAGGCACTTTTGTTCCTGCTTCGAAGATGCTGTATTTCCCTGCCCTGAGATCTGCTGCAGGTTTGTGGTTGCCTAACAATTCTTTTGCCTTGTCGTGATAGCCGTCATCAACAACTGGTCCGTTGTCGCTGGTAAGGAGGATAATAGTGTTGTCGGCAATTCCAAGGCTGTCAACAATATCCAGGATTCTTCCTACACAATAATCGAACGATAAAATTGCATCGCCACGGTCACCCATGCCGGATAAACCCTTGAAACGGGGATGAGGTACCCGGGGCACATGGATGTCGTGTGTCCCGAAATATAAAAAGAAAGGTTGGTTGTGATGTCGGACGATAAACTCGCTTGCTTTGCGGGTAATATTATCCGCAATTTCTTCGTCTTTCCATAAAGCAGATTTTCCTCCTTTCATATAGCCGATACGCGGTATGCCCCTGATGATTGATTGGTCATGTCCTTGCGATGGATGTAGTGTCAGCAGCTCAGGATGGTTAAGGGCAGTAGGTTCTCCTTTGAAAGGTGCTGTGTAGCTCACTTCGATGGGGTCGTTAGGGTCGAGGTTGACAACCTTGCCGTTTTCGATATACACACAGGGTACCCGGTCGCCCGTTGCTGCCATGATGTATGAATAGTCGAAGCCAATGTCGGTGAGATTGGGTGTGACTAATCCGTTCCAGTCCTGTTTGCCACGTTCTCCACCTAGTCCTAAATGCCATTTTCCAACTGCTCCGGTGCTGTAACCGGCAGATTTGAACATGTCGGCCATGGTGTATTGTTCCGGAAGAATAAGCATGGGAGCATCTCCTGCCGCAATACCAGTGCCTTCTTTTCTCCAAGGATACATCCCGGTCAGCATACCATAACGCGATGGGGTACTTGTTGCTGAAGTTGAGTAGCAGTTTACAAAACGGACACCTTCGTCAGCTAACCGGTTTACATTGGGTGTTTCAATGGTTGTTGCACCCAGCCAACTTAAATCGCCATAGCCGAGATCATCTGCCATGATGATGATGATGTTGGGCTGTTCTGGTTGTTTTTCGCTTGTGCCTGTGCAAGAAGCAAACATCGCGATTGCCGGAATACCGGTCGTTTTAAGGGAAATTTTCATACGAGTAAATTATATTGTGGGTTATGGTTGAAACATAAGTGTTAAAGAGAATAACAAAAGTAAGAAATTTAACTTTATTGATGCATCAATAATTACCTTTCAATTGTTAATCGAACAAAAATACAACAATTTTCGAACAAAATTATACCTTCCTGTTGTGCTCGCCGACTAAATGTATGTATATTTGTAATTCTTAAATCAAAAGAGTTAATAAATTAGAATTATGCGTGTCCGACTTATAGTTGTTTGGTTGTTTTTAGGCGTGATAGAACTGTCTGTAAAAGCTGCCGATGATGTTTATTTTTCAAAGATAGGGATAGAACAGGGACTCTCACAGCTTTCTGTCATGACGATTTATCAGGATGAGCTGGGTATTATGTGGTTTGGTACACGTGAAGGAGTAAGCAGATACAATGGCAATTCGATGGAACTTATTATGCCGGTAATAAATGACAGTAATTCATTAAATGGAAGCTTAATTAAGAATATCTGTGGAAACAAAAATGGTTTGGTGTTCATATACAGTCAGAATGGGGTGAATGAATACGACATGCGGACCGGTAAAATAAAAGTAATCCAACGCGAGAATATTGATGCGGTTGCATATGGTGTCAGAAATCTGTGGATGGCAGAAAATAATAAATTGTTTTCCTGGCAGGATGGGATAAAATCATTTTATCTTGAAATTGAAGAAATAAAATCGCCCATTCGTACGATACTCCAGACATCTGACCAGCGAATTGTTCTGGGAACGAGTTCTTCAGGCGTTTATATCATCGATCAAAATAAAAAACACCGCCTGGTAATTCCCAATTGCAGCCAGGTTTCTTCTTTATTTGAAGACGATAAAAAAAATATATGGGTAGGTACCTGGCATGATGGGTTGTTTAAAATCGAACGAAATGGAAACATCCGGAATTATCAGCGAAATGAGCAGGATAAGAATACTATATCATCCAATTTTGTCCGGGCAATTTGTCAGGATAACAGAAATTTTTTGTGGATAGGAACCCGCAGGGGGCTCAATAAGATGAACATAGAATCGGAAGTATTTTCCCATTACCAGTCAGGAGGAACTCCTTCTCTCGAATTGTCGAATGAATCGGTCTGGTCGTTGTTTAAAGATCCGCAGGGAACCATCTGGGCGGGAACTTATTTCGGAGGAGTCAATTACTTTAATCCTGATATTGATTTTTATTCTTTTCATAATTTGAGTCAGGGAATTTTTCTTCACAAACCTTTTCCCATCATCAGTGAAATAATTGAAGATAAAAACGAACAACTTCTATTGTGTTCTGAAGGTGATGGGTTGATAATTTATGATCCTGAAACTAAAAAATATAAGACTATCAGGGCGGGAGTGAATGGAAAGGGCCTGTCGTCTGATAATATTAAAACGGGGTATTATGATGCCGGGGAGCACGTGCTTTGGCTGGGTACGCACCTAGGCGGAGTGACACGTGTTAATCTTCATACATATCAAACTGAACAAATCAGACATTTAAAGCAGGATTGGGAACAGTCGGATATTGTTCGTGCAATTGTTCCATATCAGGATAACTTGTTGTTAGCAACTTATAACGGATTGTTTGTTTTGGATAAAGATACCCGTAACACCCGTCTTTTTTCTGAAAAACTACACCGCCAGGTCAGTTATTTTGTGGATATTAAAATCCTTGATGATGATTTGTGGATAGCCAGTAGGGGACTGTTCAGGTATAATCTTAAAACAGGAGAAATCAACTCCTATTTTAACCAACCTGATGATGCAGGCTCTCTTGGTCATAACAATGTAATGAAACTGCTTGTTGATAGCCAAAAAAGATTGTGGATAGCCACGAATGGTGGTGGACTTGACCTATACAATCCTCAGTCAGATTCGTTTACTCATTTCAACAGCCACAACGCTGGATTGAAGAACGATTATATCAGTAACCTGATGGAGTCAAAGTTTGGCTATATTTTCATCTCGACTACGCACGGTCTTACATTACTGGATGCTGAAAACAATAAAACGTTCAATTATGCATCTGAAAACGGATTTCCGCTAAATTCCCTTTATAATGGAGGAATGTGTACCTTGCGTTCAGGTGAAATATATGTAGCGGGAATGAATGGAATGGTGTCGTTTTATGAGGAAAATTTATCGACTCCGCAGCGTGATTTCAACCTGAATTTTATCAATTTGTGGATTAATAATAATCTGGTATTGCCGGGCGATGAAACTGGTGTGTTGAAAATGTCGTTGCCTTATACCAGCTCAATTAAGCTGAATCATAAACAGTCGATGTTGACGGTTGAATTTGCTGCCAATAACTACATTACTTTCAACAAACCTTTGTATCGCTATCGGTTGGAAGGTTTGTCGGATAAATGGACGGAGTTGCCGGTGGGGATAAACAAGCTTAATTTTATGAACTTGAACCCCGGAAGTTATCGTTTGCACATACAGGCACTTTCTCCGATCGACAAAGAGCCGGTTGCAAACACGTATCTTCAGGTGAAAGTTTTCCCTCCTTTTTACCGGGCATGGTATGCCTATCTGTTTTATTCTCTGCTGATTTTGTTTCTGACCTGGAGGTACATTGTTTTTACCCGCTCTAAACTCTTACTGAAAACTTCACTCGAGTATGAGAAGAAACAGAAAGAACATATCGAAGAAGTAAACCAGTCTAAATTGCGTTTCTTTACCAATATTTCTCATGAATTCAGAACTCCGCTGACACTAATTGCCGGTCAGGTCGATATGTTGATGGAAATGAACAATATACAACCGACCGTGTTCAACCGGATTTTGAATATTAAGCGGAATACCCTAAATATGCAAAACCTGATAAATGAATTACTTGAGTTTCGTAAAAGTGAGCAGGGACATTTGACTATAAAGGTTGTGCAACGGGATATTGTAGAATTTTTATATGAAATTTACCTGTCTTTCTCGGAGTACGCGAACTACAGGAATATCAAATTCGAATTTGAAAATGCGGAACAGTCCATTAAACTATGGTTTGATCCGGTACAGATGCAAAAAGTTTTTTATAATTTAATTTCCAACGCGTTTAAATATACACCCAAAAATGGACGGATTGTTATCAGTATTTCTGAAACCGCAGGGAGTGTTATCGTTCAGATAATCGATAGTGGAATCGGCATCGCTCCAGAAGTCATAGAAAAAATATTTGACCGATTTTACCAGGCTGAAAACGGGCTGCAAATCAATAACATGGCGCCCGGAACGGGAATTGGACTCGCTCTCTCGAAAAATATTATTGAGGCGCACAAAGCAGATATTCATGTGGTAAGTACGAAAGAAATCGGGTCAAAGTTTATTGTGACCTTGAAAAAAGGAAAATCACATTTTACGGCGGAACAAATTTTACATGATGAAGCGAATCGGGAATCTTGCCTGGTTTGTTTGGAAGAACTCGACAGTGAATTTATCGCTGAAATGAAAGAAACGCAAATGCGGAATAATGAACCCCTGTATTCTATGCTGATTGTTGAAGATAATGATGAGCTGCGTGATATGCTAAAACAGTTGTTTGAGCCTATTTATAAGGTATATACAGCTGCTGATGGAGAGGAAGGACTGGAAATAACCATGGAATATCAACCGGATATTGTATTGAGTGATTTGATGATGCCACGCATGTCGGGTAGTGAGATGTGTTCAAAAATCAAAAATAATTTTTTGGTTTGTCATATTCCTGTGGTGTTACTCACAGCACAGACAGCCGTAGAATATAATATTGAGGGGCTACGTTTGGGTGCGGACGATTACATTACCAAACCTTTTAATGTTAAGTCGCTCATTACCAGATGTAACAACTTGGTCAACAACCGAAAGACTTTACAGGAAAAATTCAGTAAACAGGTTGATTCATCATCGCGGTTGGTTGCAACGAACCAATTCGATCGGGAGTTTCTTGAGAAAGCAGAGCAGATCGTGGAAAAACATCTTGACGACAGTCGGTTTGATGTCCCTGCATTCTCCCGCGAAATGGCCTTGGGTCGTACCAAATTATTTACTAAAATAAAAGGAATTACCGGTCAGACTCCTAATGAATTTATACTGACCTTGCGTCTCAAAAAAGCTGCGAGCTGGCTTTCAAATAATCCGGAATATAATATTTCTGATATCACCTATATGCTTGGATTTAGTTCGCCAAAATATTTCTCCAAATGTTTTAAAGAACAATTCGGGGTGTCTCCATCGACCTATCGGAAAGGGGATGGGGGCGAAGAAGAAATAGAAGAGGAAGAAGAAATTGAATAGATATATGTACAATTTTACCCTTTTTTTGATAATATTTATTCCTAAAAGCTGATTAATTTGTTTTACTTTTACATCCGTAAAATATAAAGACAAATTTTATCTCATGAAGAATTCAGCATTTCTCTTAATTTTTTTATGTACGAGTCTTTTTGTGCAAGCTGCTGCCGAACGCAATTTACTGGCTCAATATACTACTCCTGAAAAACTCGCCGGCATACTGGTGATGAACCGCCATTGGGTGCCCTATCCTGACTATAGCAACCGTACCGGTTGGGATAAACTCCTTGGTGATCATAAAAATGACTTAATTAAAAGGGGCGAAAAACAGCTTGATTACCAATGGCAGGTAATCAAAGCTACTGATTATCTGGAGTACGAACGCTCGGGTGAACGAAATATCATGCAAAATCCAAACTCGGACAACAACAATGCACTGTCTGATTTGGTCCTTGCCGAACTTGCAGAAGGAAAGGGACGTTTTTTGGACCAGATTATCAACGGGGTTTTCTATAATTGTGAGCGGACTTCCTGGGTGTTATCTGCCCATCTTACAGCTCAATTATCAAAACGCACTCTGCCCGATCATACTGAACAGGTAATCGATCTGGGTTCGGGGGAACTGGGTGCTTTTTTAAGTTGGGTTTACTATTTCTTTCACGAAGAATTCGACCAGGTGAATCCGGTTATATCGAAGCGCTTGTATGATGAAATCAAACGCAAGATCATCGATCCTTATCGGAATATCGACCGTTTTTGGTGGATGGCTTTCCAACCTCGTCCCGATGGAATGGTTAATAACTGGAATCCATGGACAAATTTTAATTGCCTGCAGTCCATTGCGTTGCTTGAAGATGACCGGGAACAGTTGAGCAAGGACTTGTACCGCAGTATGTTATCGGTCGATAAGTTCATCAATTATGTGAATGAAGACGGTGCCTGTGAGGAAGGACCTTCTTATTGGGGACACGCGGCAGGGAAATTATATGACTATTTACAATTAGTTGATTATATTACGGATGGAGGTGTAACTCTTTTTAACCATCCTATGATTAAAGATATGGGAGAATACATTTCACGAAGTTATGTTGGTAACAATTGGGTGGTGAATTTTGCAGATGCTTCAGCAAAATTTTCTGCTCCTGAAAGTCTTATTTTTCGTTATGGAAAAGCTGTTAATAGTAAGGAAATGATAGGATTTGCAACTTATCTTGCAAAACAAAAGGAATCGACCCTTACTTATGGAACTGATTTTTTCAGGGTGCTTGAATCGTTGTATTATGATGCTGAACTTAAACAATCAGAGGCTGTGCATGTTGTACCTGATATCATCGTGTATCCGGAAACACAATTTTACTATTTTAAAAATAAGCATGATTTTTTTCTGGCAGCAAAAGGTGGATATAATGCCGAAAGTCACAATCATAACGATGCCGGGACTTTCTCACTTTGGATAGATAAAACGCCTGTACTGATTGATGCCGGCGTGGGAACTTATACCCGCCAGACATTCGGACCGGAGCGTTACAGTATCTGGACGATGCGCAGTAATTATCATAATCTGCCCTCTGTTAATGGTGTTGAACAGGTTTTTGGTAAGGATTATAAGGCTGCTGATATTCGTGTGAATGAAAAAAGAAAAACACTATCATTGGATATCGCCGGCGCTTATCCGGAAAAAGCTTCGGTCAAACAATGGATACGCTCTTATCAATTAAAAGACAAAGAATTAATTGTTAAAGATAAGTTTAATTTGAAAAAAACGCTTCAATTTAACGAAATTCATTTCATGCTGTGGGGTGATATTAATATTAAGGGAGGAAAAGTAAATATAGATGTTGATGGGAAGAAAGCAGTATTACTTTTTGATAATAACACCTTTGAAGCAAGCCTCGAAACTATTTCGTTGCCAGATGTACGTCTGTCGCGCGTTTGGGGAAATGAAATTTACCGACTCACACTCAAGGCAAAGAAAAAAGTAGTAAGAGGGGAGTACGTTTATAAAATTATTAGTGAATAGTGGATAGTGAATTTGGCTATGAGTGAAGTCGAAAAGCTATCAGATTCAACCACGATAAATATTAACATTAAATTTAACCACAATGAATATTAATAAACATTTCTCAACTATTGCATTAGGCCTCACTTCTGTATGTGCTATTGCCAATGCTCAGGAAAGTAAACGACCAAACATCATTTATGTATTTCCTGATCAGATGCGAAATCATGCCATGCAGGTATGGAATGAAGAAGGATTCAGGGAGCATGTCAATTTTAAGGCAGATCCCGTACGTACGCCCGTTTTAAGTCGCTTCGCGCGGGAATCAGTAGTGCTTACATCGGCACACAGCAACTGCCCACTGAGTAGTCCGCACCGCGGGATGATGCTCACCGGCATGTTTCCCGATGGCAGCGGCGTGTCTCTTAACTGCCACAGTGGCCGTCCTGTCAGTAGTTTGCGGATTGATGCCGTGACCATCAGTGATGTGTTGTCACAAAACGGTTACGATTGTGCTTATATCGGTAAGTTGCACGTAGATTATCCAACAAAAAACAACCCTCAACGCCCCGGAACATATGTTGATGACAATAATCCGGTTTGGGATGCTTACACGCCTCCTGAAAAAAGGCATGGCTTCCGTTACTGGTATTCTTACGGAACTTTTGATGTGCACAAAGAGCCACATTATTGGGATACTGATGGTAACCGACATGAAATTAAGGAATGGTCGCCAAAACATGAAGCTGATAAGGCGATTGAATATCTTACTAAAGAAAGAGATCCTGAAAAACCATTCTATCTGGTGGTTAGCATGAATCCGCCACATAGCCCGTATCAATCGATAAATGATGTGATGGAAGAAGATTATAATTTGTATAAAGATATTCCGTTGAATGAATTGTTGATCCGACCGAATGTCCGTGCTGAGTTAGCAAGAAAACAAAAAAGCGCACCCTATTATTTTGCTTCTGTTACAGGAGTGGACAGGGAGTTTGGTCGAATTTTGGATGCGGTAAAAAAACTTGGATTAGAAGAAAATACAATCGTGGTTTTCACTTCCGATCATGGTGAAACAATGGCCAGCCAGGTTATAGACCCGAAAAATTCACCTTATACTGAATCGATGAACGTGCCCTTTATGATTCGTTATCCCGCCAAACTGAGACCGCATGTAAATGATTTGTTACTGGGTACTCCTGATATTATGCCGACCCTTCTTTCACTTACCGGGTTAAAAGAAAAAATTCCTACCTCTGTGCAGGGAAATGACCTTACAAGTTTTTTAAAAGAAAAAAGTTGTAAACGCAAAGCACCGAAAGGAGTCTTATACATTCAGAATATTGATGGAGAAAAAGATGCGGAAGGCAAGGTGCAAAGCTATTTCCCTGTTGCGCGTGGTATAAAAACCCATCGATATACTATGGCTATCACCATCGACCAGCAAAAGCAAGTAAAAGAAGTGCTGTTGTTTGATGATAAAAAAGACCCGTATCAACTACAATCACTTGATGTTGAGAAATACCCTAAGTTGTTCAAAAAACTCACGAAACAAATGAGCGGATTGTTGCAAAAAGCAGATGACCCCTGGTATAGAGAGAAGATTTTGTCCGATTTAATTCAGTATAAATAAGATTAACAAAAATATTTTTTCATTTTATATCGGATACCCCCGAGCGCATTTTTGTGTTCGGGGGTATTATGTTGTAGTATGTGCCTGTATAATTCAAATCACTATTGTCCGGTAAAAAATATTAGATTCTTCGCTGTGCTCAGAACGACAGTTCTTTATATTGATTTATGCAAGGGAGAGGTTAGCTGGCGGCTAAGCTGCCAGCTAACCCCTCCCTAAAAGATAAAGTCTTGATTGTCATTTCGACCGAAGGGAGAAATCTATGTTATAAAATGTTTACCGGACAACAATGAATTCAAATATTGGAAAGGAATGAATACGCTTTGTTTGTTATTAAAAATAAAGACGAAGATAATTCATCGAAATTTTGTATTTTTGACGCAGATTAATTCTTATTGGATATTATGAATTTATCACGCTTAATTTGCTTGTTTCTATTACTGACAGGAATGATGTCGGTAGTTCATGCCGATAAGTATTTTTTTGAACAGATTTCTATTAACGAAGGACTTTCGCAATCTTCCGTGAAAGCAATTTATCGTGACAGAACCGGTATGTTGTGGATCGGAACGAAAGAAGGCTTGAATCGTTATGATGGACAGTTGGTTCATTCTTATTTTCATGATACCGGACAAGAACACTCTTTGTCTGACAACAATATTTATTTTATTACCGAAGATATTTCAGGTGAACTCTGGATAGGAACCGGTGCTGCTCCATGTCGTTATAACCGGGGAAGCGATACCTTTATCAGAGAACAAATCAATGGTCAGGATCTCTCTCTCAGAAATATTTTTGTTCACGGTAAATATATGTATAGCACGACGGGTAATTCGTTGATAATATACAATGCAGAGACAAAATCCTGGTCAGAGAAAATGTTCAGCGGAGATGAAAGTAATTTGACAGCAGCCTCGAAAATTGAATACTGGGATAAATATACGCTTTTAATTGCTTCTCGCTGGAAAGGATTGTTCTTTGTTGACATCAGGAATGGGAAACTTACCCGGACGCCGTTTTATAAGAAAGAACTTATTCTGGATATTTACCGGAATGAGCAAGGTTATATCTGGATATCGGAAATCGGAAAAGGATTGGTTTGTTTCGATTCAAAAGGGGAGAAAAAAATTGATCTACAAAAGATTCACTCTCCTTATAAAGTCGATAAAATCATGGATGTTGTTGATTTTGAGGGAAGCCTCTGGATGGTTTCAGATGGTGAAGGTGTGCTGACTTATACCTATAGCACCGGAGAAATAAAACGAATCGACAGACAATATAAGCAAATTACCGATGTATCTGCCAATTCTTTGCTTACCCTGTATGTTGATCCATATAACAATATGTGGTTGGGAAGCATTCGTGGAGGGTTGTTGGGGGTTCGTAAGATTTTTGTAAATATGTACGGTAGTGTTCCCTTATTAAGTCCCCGAGGTTTAAGTGATCCTACCGTGCTTAGCTTTTACAACGAACGGAAGGGCATTGTCTGGGTAGGAACTGATGGACAAGGAATCAATCTGTATGATGTTTCATCGCGTGAATTTCAACATTATCCTGCAACTTTCTCGACCAAAGTAACTGCCATTTGTGGATATTCTGACAGGGAATTATTATTGAGCCTGTATAAAGACGGCTTGGTTGTGTTTGATAAAAGGAAAGGAACAATCAAACCGTTGGTATTAAGGGACAATTCAGGCAGGCAATTGTTTACCAGTGACTGGATAGGAATAAACCTATTCTCTCCCGATGGAAAAACGATCTATATTGCAGATGAAGATGTGTATGCTTATACTCCCGCTAATCAATCAATTAAAAAAATAACTGATTTTTCTTCTGGAATGGGTAGCATACGACTGCATGTGTCTCGTTATCTGCCGGATGAGATAATTTTTTTTAATAATAGAGAAATTTACACCTATCATTTCAAAACGGGAAATCTAAAGAGGATATTCCGTGTGAAAGATGGTATTAACATGATTATCAATGCAGTAGATTATGATAAAAATGGCTGTTATTGGTTAGGTATAAGTAATGGTTTATATAAATGGATTCCACAAAAGACTACCTTAGAACGCCTCTTGTCGGAACGGATTAAATCTGTTTCAACTTTATTGATTGATACCAAGGAGTCGGTATGGATAGGTTCAGGTACTTCGCTATATCGCTATCATATCAGACACAATCAGTTTTTTATGTATGGAAAGGCTGATGGAATTATTTCGAATGAATATTTACCAAAATCCCGTTTGCTCAGTATTGCGGGAGATGTTTTTCTGGGAGGTGTTTCAGGTTTTGTACAGATTGAAAAGGATATTCCTTTTCCTGAAGATATCGTGCCGGGTTTTGAGTTACTGGACGTACAACTTGATGGAAGTCTTCTTTCCCCGAAAAGAATCAGAAATAAAGGGGAAAAGCATCAAATCCGTTTACCATGGAATCATACTTCCCTCCAGTTGAATTTGTTTATCAACACACCATCACTCGCTACTTTTCCCCGATGCAGGTACCGCATTGAGGGACTGAATAGTGCTTATCAGGATTTGGAAACCCAGTCAATACGGCTGCAAACGCTACCTCCCGGTAGTTATGAAGTATTAACGGGATATGAGCTGAAAGATAAAAAGTGGAGCGATGATATCGTGCTCACTACCTTGTATGTTATGCCTCCGTGGTGGCAGACATGGTGGTTCTACCTGATTATTTTACTGATGGTTGCGCTAGTGTTGTTCCGTGCCCGGCGGGTAGCGTTGAGAAAAGCCCGTCAATCCATGGAAATAGCGATGCAAAAACATGAGCAGGAGCTTTCCGAACAAAAAATACGTTTTCTTATCAATATCTCACATGAATTGAGGACGCCGCTTACCCTGATATATGCTCCGCTGCAAAGATTGCTAAGAGAAGAGCAGGTGCCGGATGTTTTTCGTCCCTTGCTGACTTTAATGTATAAGCACGTGAAAAACATGAAAAATATGATTGACATGGTGCTCGACGTGCGTAAGATGGAAATGAAACACGAAAGACTGAACCGAACCCCCAATGACGTAAATACCTGGATAAAGGCTGTTTCAGATGATTTTTTATTTGAATTACAATCGAAAAAGCTTAGCTTACAGATAGAATCGGACGATCGGATTCAAACACTCAGTTTTGACCGGGAACGTTGTGATAAGGTGCTTTCAAACTTATTGATGAATGCCATTAAATTTTCAGAAGAAGGGAGTAAAATTATTGTTCAATCGCTCTTGCTGGAAGATAAAATCAGAATTTCTGTTATTGATGAAGGCCCGGGAGTTTCTAAAGAGGATATTCCCAACTTATTTACCCGGTTTTATCAGACCAGTAACCGCAAAGGGGGAACTGGAATCGGCCTTTCTTATGCAAAGGAACAGGTTGAATTACACGGGGGAAATGTTGGATATACTCCTGTTTTGCCTCATGGGTCAGAATTTTGGTTTGAACTTCCTTTCGAACAGGTACAGGTTATCTCGGAAAATACTTTCGAGAAAATTATGATGGAGCAACAAAAAGGTGATTTGCCGGAGCATGTTGTTTTTGCTGAAACAGTGGATTTTAGTAAGTTAACAGTGCTCATCGTTGAAGATGAACCAGACCTTCTAACTTATATGTACGAAAGTTTGCGGGGAATTTTCAAAAAAGTAATAACAGCGCAGCAGGGTGATGAAGGCCTGAAAAAAGTACATAAATTTATGCCCGATCTGGTAATCAGCGATGTGATGATGCCGGTCATGGATGGATTTGAGTTTTGCCGACTGTTGAAAACAGATGTGAACATCAGCCATATTCCGGTAATTTTGCTCACGGCGCTGGGAGGTGACGAGAGCTCCCTTACCGGCTATAAGATGGGAGCTGACCTGTATTTATCAAAACCCTTTGGGATAGATTTGCTCTT
>JAQVNN010000104.1 GCA_028703105.1 Paludibacter sp.
GCATTTTTAAATGTTTTAACCCACTGTTCAGCATCCAGTTCAGTCGGGTTAAACAAAGAGGGAGGATTGGTTCCGTCACTCCATTCCTGCCCTGTAAAAGTATTGATACCAAAATGAATAAATCCGTAATACTCCATTTCCTGCCAATTTATTTGCCGTTTGGATGGTTTTACAGATAAAGCCGACTGTAACAACTCTTCATCAGATGTATCCGGGGGAACAACAACATATTGCTGCGCGGCAACAGCAGCAAAGCAACACGATACAATAAAGCTCAGGACGGATTTTTTCATTAAGTATGTATTGATTGGTTAAGCCCGTATCATTTTAGCTCAGTGTAACCTTTGGTAATGCCAAGAAAACGTTTATACATTTTTTCGTATTTCTTCCTGTTTTTGGAGCTAACATTATGTTGCTGACCTAAATCAGCTTTTAAATCATACAATCCTCCTTCCGCGAGATTACCCAGTTCATTCCCTGTCAAATTACGTTTCGGGCCTTTATAAGGAGGAATTAACGCCCAGTTGCCGGCACGATACGCGAGTTTCCCGTTGGCTTCAATCACCAGGTCAGTTCTCCCGTTTTTATTTTTTCCCAACAAAGCAGGTAAAATATTCTGACTGTCAAAATCTCCTTTCAACGGTTGCTTTATCAATGCTGCTATCGAAGCCATGAAGTCGAGCTGGCAAACCAGCGCATCAGAAACCATAGGTTTCACCTTACCTTTCCAATAGACCACAAAGGGAATACGCGTGCCCGCTTCGAACAAACTGTATTTTCCGCCGCGCAGCGGACCGGCAGGTTTATGATCCCCTACCAGTTCTACAGCCTGGTCGTTATAACCATCATTCAATACCGGTCCGTTATCGCTCGAAAAAACAACAAGCGTATTCTCCAGCAGTCCCAGCTTCTCCAGGTGATTGATAATTTCGCCCACGCTCCAGTCGGCTTCGAGGATGGCATCTCCCCGTGGTCCCATGCCGCTACTGCCAACAAATCTGCTGTGAGGTGCACGGGGAACATGCGGCTGATGCAACCCGAAATACATGAAAAATGGTTTGTTTTTGTTTTCAGTCAAGAACTTTTTGGCTATACCGGTAAAATAATCGGCCATATCTTCATCCACCCACAAAGCGCTTTTTCCGCCTTTCTGATATCCGATTCTCGGAATTCCATTGTGAATAGATTGATTATGCCCGTGCGACCAGTGCATCTTCAACATTTCAGGATGAGTCAGGGCTGTGGGTTCACACGGAAAATTATCTTTATAACTTACTTCCAACGGATCATTCGGATCAAGTCCGACTACCTTCCCATTTTCGACATACACTGTTGGCGTGCGGTCGTTGGTCGCCGCAATTAAGTTAGAATAATCAAATCCTATTTCTTTGGCACCGGGTTTCACCGTTTTGTTCCAGTTCACGTTCCCGTCACCCATACCCAGATGCCATTTCCCGATGGCTGCTGTTACATAGCCCGCATCCTGCATCATCTTAGGTAAAGTGTATTGTTTTTCACTGATGAGGAGCGGAGCATCTCCCGGAAGGATTTTAGCATCTTTGTTTTTCCAGGGATACATACCGGTTAACATTCCGTACCTGCTTGGAGTGGAAGTTGCAGAGGTTGCATATCCTTGGGTAAAACGCACTCCCTCGTTCGCGAGTTTATCCAGATTCGGGGTATGAATGGTTTTGCAACCATAAGCACTTACATCTCCGTAACCGAGGTCATCAGCCAGTATAATAACAATATTGGGTTTATTTTTTCCTGTCACTGCAAAAGCATTCAATGCTAAAAGAGATGCTGAGAAATATAAAACTTTTGACTTCATGCTATTTTACTGGTTTAATGTGGGACGTAATCTGAAAAAGA
This sequence comes from Paludibacter sp., assembly GCA_028703105.1. Taxonomy (GTDB): domain Bacteria; phylum Bacteroidota; class Bacteroidia; order Bacteroidales; family Paludibacteraceae; genus Paludibacter. The sequence continues at coordinate 1,873 of JAQVNN010000104.1, forward strand.
AAGATTTGGGTTCAACTTTAACCCGGTAATGCGGAAGCACACCCGGGCCGCAACTTGCCGTGCCTACACCTGCCTGTTCTGCATCCAGATAAACAGTAAACTTGCCTGCATCTTCCAATTGATTGATGTGTGTAGCTTCGCCGATATTTTTTTCAGCATAAGGAGAAGCGCTAAACTGGAAAGTTTTATCTGAACATGCTGATATTCCGGCACCTGAATCGCTGATAAAAGTCGCCCAGCGTACATCAGTGCGATTACCGGAGGCCTGAGGTTTCACATAGTAAACGAACATTTCCGGTACAGTCGTACGATACAATCCAATCATTCCATGCTGATTCCGGTCGATATAGCTTTCCCAGGGACCCCGGCCATTGTATTGCACCTGTTTAAATTCCTGAGGAATATCAAAGCTGATACCTACACGGGCAAATGAACTCACCTGCGCAACATCAGGCGACAAAGTTCCATTCACATCCATGCTACCATCAGGATAAACCTTGAACAACAGTTGAGCCTGCGCAATATTTTTCCCCGATGCATTCAAAATATTCAGCGCAGCATTAATCAACACATAATTTTTTTGTGTTTTTATACTGATATCTTTGATTTCCTGTGTTATTTGTTGCAATCCTTCTTTCAGCCACATTTGTCCAACTTGTCTGTCGCGCGCATCGTTGTCGGTTACCGGACGATATAGACTGATTTTCACCGGAGATTCCAGCATTTCCTTTCCATTCACAGACCAACTTACCGGAGTTCCGGTTTTCGGATCAACAACCACTTTAACCAACTCGTTCTGAATGGTGTAACCCGATACTTTCAATTTTTTCCCGCTGAAATCAGGATGCTGTGCAGAACGATTCAGGTTGATAACTTCTTGGTCGTAAGCAGCCACATAACCAGGCTGTTCTTGCTGCCAGGAATTGAGTTCACGGGGTTTCCAGTAAAAATTGAGGTATAATTCCCTGACTGAACGAGGAGCTTTTTTCATTGCTTCATTCAGCGGAAATGTAAGATCAACGGTTTGATGAGGAGCACAAGCTGTTTCCATTACACCATTCAGCAACACAGCATCTTCATCCGTTTTGATTTCCCAATGCAGGATAAAAGCACTCAAATCAGTAAAATCATGCCAGTTTTTAAAGCGTACTGTCGCCGATTTTTTGTCAAAATTTATTTTTTTAATATACTGATAAATTTTCTGTGCCTCTTTCAGATGCGGATGCGGTTCTCTGACTGCATTGACAAGTCCGTTACAGCAGAAATTTCCATCAGAAGGAACGTTGGCGGGTCCGTAACTACCTCCATACGCCCAGTACCAGCGACCGTTTTTATCAATTTCCCGGAACGACTGATCCACCCAATCCCAGATACAACCACCCTGTGCCTGCGGATTCGATTCAAAAGTATCCCAGTAATCTTTCAGTCCCCCTACGCTGTTTCCCATAGCATGTGCATATTCACAAAGGATAAACGGACGGTAAGGTTTTTCTGCTCTGTCAACATAAGCCTTAATTTCATTTACACTTCTGTACATGCGGCAATAAATATCGGTTGCAGGCTGTTCTTCTGCACGCTCATACTGAACTGGGCGTGTGTTATCTGCCGCTTTCAGCCACGCATATACCTTCTCAAAATTTACTCCCATACCCGCTTCGTTGCCCATCGACCAGACCACGATAGAAGGATGATTCTTCGAGCGTTCATACATGCGGATGTTTCTTTCCAGATGAGGTTTTAGCCACGACGTATCTTTAGCTAATGAAGCAGCTCCGTATCCCATACCGTGAGATTCCACGTTTGCCTCATCAATCATATACAATCCATAGATATTGCAGAGTTCATACCAACGTTTGTCATTTGGATAATGTGAGTTACGAACGGTATTGATATTGTGTTGTTTCATCAGGAAAATATCCTTCAACATCAGCTCTTCACTTACCGTCCGCCCTTTTTCTGAATGTTCATGACGGTTGACCCCTTTAATCAGCACCGGGACACCATTGATATAGTATTTTCCGTTTTTTACTTCAGATGTTCTGAAACCTACGTGGCATGCTGTTGTATAGGTGACTTGATTATTTTTATCTAACATTTCCAGTTTCAGAAAGTACAATTCCGGGTGTTCGGCACTCCATTTTTTTACTTTATCAATTGTTTTGGTTGAAAATTTTAATTGATTCCCTTGTTGGGCAGCATGAAATGAAACGGTTTCTTCCAGGACTTTTTCATTGTTCAGCTTATACAGCGCATAACGCAAAGAACCGGCCTCTTTAGCATTAATTTTTGCTTCGAGAGAGAAAATTCCGTGACTGTAAGTAGCCGTATCCAGGACCGAAGTAACTTTATAATCAGCGATATAAGTAGCTGGTGTACTATACAGATATACATCCCGTTCAATACCGCTGATGCGCCACATATCCTGACATTCGAGGTAAGAACCTGCACTCCATCGGTAAACTTCTACGGCCAGCACATTCTCCCCTGCTTTCAGTTTTGAGGTAACATCCCATTCAGCAGGAGTTTTAGAATCCTGGTTATATCCCAGCAGTTCACCATTCAACCATACATAATAAAAAGATGACACACCTTCAAAAGTAAGCACCACGCGGCGGTTTTTCCAGGTTTCGGGAACTGTAAAGGTTCTGCGGTACGAACCGACTTCATTGTATTCATAAGGCACCAGAGGCGGCGCTGGCTTGTCCATGCCAAACATTGGATCTGCAAACTCGTAAGTTTGATTCACATAAATCGGCAAGCCGTAACCTTGACGTTCCCAGTTTCCCGGCACATTAATATCAGCCCAATGATTAGTGAAATACGCGGGTTTATAGAAATCTTTAGGACGTTTATCCGGATTCCTCACCCAGTTAAACTTCCATTTTCCATTGAGTGACTGATAATATCCGGAGGAAGCATAATCAGCTTTGCGAAGCAATAATTCATTGTCAACAGGTAACACATAAGCATGCGGTACTATTTTGTTTAACCCGGTAGCATACTGACTCTGCCATTCAGGTAAAGCAACCAACAATTTAACTGACAACACAGTCATGATAATAACGATGGAAATTTTTTTCATGGATATCTACTAACTATAATTAATAATAAAATTGTTTTCAATTTAATTAACAAAAAAACGAAATTGTTTCTTATTTTATCCGGCAAAGCTACAATTTTTTTTTTACTTCACCATCACTTCATCAACAGCCAAACGTGTTGGTACATCTGCCCGCACATGCTTATCAGGAGTAAGTTCCGGATTTTTCAATTCCAGTTTCAGAAAAGCAGCTGTTTGTTCTTCAAATTGAAAATGAAGGGTGGTACGGAACATACCTTGTTGAAAACGTTCATATTCCGTGTAATACTTTTCGGCAACAGGATTGAAGATTTCCCCGTCAGTGGAAACAGATATGCATACATGCGACGGCAAATGAACCAGCATTCCGGCATTGTTCAACAGCCCAAGTTTTACTTCTGAAAAAGTAGTTGCACGGTCGAGTTGTATGATAAATACTGCATCCCGGTCATATACATCCACCCATTCTCCGTCGGTCAGTTTTTCACTTCCTCTCAGACCATTGGTCAGCACAAAGCCATTTACTTCCTTTGAAATAACCTCAGCACCGGCAGCTTTGTGGTCGATGGTATTCAGAGAAAGCACCTTTCCGACCCGCTCATTTCCCCTGAATGTGACAGCCTTCACAGTTGCAGCAGGTTCGACAGCAAACGGACGAGTGTAATCCTGTGAAGATAAATCAGGTTCTGTACCATCGGTAGTGTATTTTATTTTTGTATCTGGTCTTATGTTGTCGAGCTGAATTTCAAGTTTGCCCTTCAGAGGACGAACGACCTGCTCTATGTTAAACATCGAGCGAGCATAATTGATTCCCAACGCATCATACGAATTCAACAAGCCGTCTGTTCGCCGGATAAAATCAGGCCAGTTTTTATGCTCAGGTTTCGACCAGGCGGATTCGGCAAAAGCAGCCAGACGGGGAAAAATCAGGTATTCAGCATCTGATGTATTGTTCACAAACTCAGTCCACAAACAAGCTTCAATTCCCAACATATTCCTGGTCACTGATTCGGGATGATGTGAGGATAAGGGCTCATATTCATAGACATCTTTCAGAGTTGTATTGCCAAAATAAGTATAAGGCTCAAACCACTGCGGTCCCTGATAGCGGATAAAGTAATACTTCAACGCCGGGCATTTTACATATTGAAAACCTTTTCCTCCTGCTTTTTCTGCCCCGGATCCGCTGTTTCTCCATCCGAAAATAACTGCATTTTCAGGTATTTCGCTGTCTGCCAACTCATCCCACCCCATCAACTGTTTGCCGTGATTCATCAGAAAACGATTGATTCTCCGGATAAAATAACTTTGCAGTTCCTCTTCATCAGGTATATTATTTTCCTGCATCCGGGCCTGACATTTCGGACATTTTTGCCAATTTTCCTTATTGGCTTCATCTCCCCCGATGTGTATGTATTTTGAAGGGAAAAGCTCCATTACTTCTGTTAATACATCTTCGAGAAAAGTAAAGACTGTATCGTTGCCTGCACAATAAATTATATTGGCATTTTTTCCTCCGATTCCCGGCAACACTCCGATATATTTATCTACTACCGGACATGCCAGGTGAGGATATGCTGCCAAAGCAGAGTTGCTGTGAGCCGGCATTTCTATTTCAGGAATAATTTCGATAAAACGTTCTTTTGCAAACCGGATGATTTCACGAACATCTTCCTGCGAATAATATCCTCCTACCGGAGTTGGTTCACCCTGCTCCGGATTTGCCCGCATAGGGAAATACTGCGAGCGTTCAACCCGCCAGGCTCCCATATCCGTCAATCGCGGATATTTTTTTATTTCTAATCGCCAGCCGTTATCGTCAATCAGATGCCAATGAAAATAGTTGATTTTGTGAAAAGCCAGGTA
>JAQVNN010000105.1 GCA_028703105.1 Paludibacter sp.
TGTCAAAACCAAACAGCCCCTGAAAGTGTCTTTGAAAAAATATTAGCAAAGAATCTCCATTTTTTGTTAATTCAAGCGACAAAGATAATAAATAACCTGGATATAAAAAAGGTGAACTTTAGCATCATGTCAACATCCGTTCACCTCTTTTTGAGTTTTTGTTTTTATTATTTTGCGTAACTTACTGCCCTGGTCTCACGGATGACCGTGATTTTAACCTGTCCCGGATAAGTCATTTCATCCTGGATTTTTTTGGCGATGTCGAATGACAGCAACTCTGTTTCTTTATCGTCGATTTTGTCGGCTCCAACGATTACGCGCAATTCGCGACCTGCCTGGATAGCATATGTTTTCACAACTCCCGGATACTGAGCAGCCAGGTTTTCGAGGTCTTTCAGGCGTTTGATGTAGGCTTCCACAATTTCACGACGTGCACCCGGACGAGCGCCGGAGATGGCGTCACAAACCTGAACAATAGGGGCAATCAATGTTTCCATTTCCACTTCATCGTGGTGCGCTCCGATAGCATTGCAAACGTTGGGTTTTTCCTTGTATTTTTCAGCCAGGCGCATTCCCAGGATAGCATGCGGCAATTCCGGCTCGTCATCAGGCACCTTACCAATATCATGCAACAGACCGGCTCTTTTGGCTGTTTTAGGATTTAGTCCTAATTCGGAAGCCATGGTGGCACAGAGATTAGCAACTTCACGCGAGTGTTGCAGGAGGTTTTGTCCGTATGACGAACGGTATTTCATCTTACCAACCATACGGATTAATTCAGGATGCAATCCATGGATTCCCAGGTCGATGGTGGTACGTTTCCCTATTTCAATAATTTCTTCCTCAATTTGCTTTCGAACTTTGTTCACAATTTCTTCGATACGGGCAGGGTGAATCCGTCCGTCGGTTACCAATTGGTGCAGCGACAAGCGGGCAATTTCACGGCGTACCGGGTCGAAAGCTGAAAGCACAATGGCTTCAGGGGTGTCGTCAACAATGATTTCAACGCCGGTGGCTGCTTCCAGGGCACGGATGTTTCGTCCTTCCCGTCCGATGATACGTCCTTTAATTTCGTCGGATTCGATGTGGAAAACAGTAACTGAGTTTTCAATGGCTGTTTCAGTTGATATCCGCTGGATGGTATTGATGATGACACGTTTTGCCTCTTTATTAGCTGTCATCTTGGCCTCCTCCATGATGTCGTTGATGTACGACATGGCATTGGTTTTTGCTTCATCTTTTAATGCCTCAACTAATTTTTCCTTGGCTTGTTCAACAGATAATCCCGAAATACTTTCCAGTTGTTCCTGTGCTTGACGTGTCAGGTGTTCGAGTTCTGATTTTTTCTTTTCCAACAGGTGAAGTTGTTGCTCATGCGTCTCTCGCAGCGCTTCAACTTCATTCGATTTACGTTGCAGCTCCCCCTGTCTTTGGTTCAACTGCATTTCACGTTGCTGAAGTTTAACTTCTTTTTCCTGAATTCTGGCGTTACGTTGCTGAACCTGTTGTTCATGCTCAGCTTTCAACGCAATAAATTTTTCTTTAACCTCAATGAGTTGGTCTTTCTTGAGTAACTCTATTTCAGCTAAAGCATCCTGTTTGGTTTTTTTGTGGATACCGGTAAGTGTCAGGTAAACCCCTCCACCTCCAATAACCAACGCTATAATTCCGATGATGATATATACCATATTTTAAATTTATTTTAAGTTGATGTGTAGCAATTATTAATCAAAAATATTATTTCAGACGGATATAAAAAACGCATGTCAAACATGAAAAAACCATGATGACATGCGGGAATGATTGATTTAAACGATAAATTTATTTCTGATTCAATACAGCATCCAAGTCTTTTTCAAGCAGTTTTATTTTTTCTGCAAGAGGAGTTGTATCTTCTTTCAGTTCATTTTTTGAAACTTTCACGGCCAACTGATATGCAACCAGCTTGAGGATATCTTCATAAGCACGTTGATTGTACTTATGATGGAATTCTTCAGTTAGTTTGGTAACCAGTTTTTCAGCTCTCCTGTAGATTTCCTCATCGCTACGAGGAATCCGAAGTGCCATAGGAAAGCCTCCGATTTGTACATTTATGGTAAAAATATCGTCGTTCATATGCTCTATTCATCTATAAGAGCCAAACATTGATCAATCTCCCGCACCAATTTGTCAATTTGCTTTTTTGCTTCAGTCCGGTTTTCTCCCGATCCGCCCAGCTCGTTAGCCAATGACAAGTGGTCGTTTTTTTTTCTCAGCTCCAAAATTTCACCATGGGCAGAAATCAGACTTTCATGTTTCTGTGCGAGTTCCACCTGCAGCTTATTGTTTTGAGCCTGTAATGACTGATACTCCGAAATTAATTTTCGCAGTTTTATTTCAAACGCGTTTATAAGTTCTTCGTAACGATTTGTCATCTTTTTTTTAAAATACCAGACAAAAATAGTTAAATGAATCGGAAAAATCAAATTTTCAACATTTTTTATTTTTTGCTATCATTTCTTCTGCGCGGTTCAACGCTTCGGTAATATTGTTGCAGATGTTTTCTTTTCCGATTTTTTCTCCGATTCCCCCTTTTTCAAGGGCATTGTGCACTTGTTCGTTAACCCCCGAGAGCAGTATTTTTGTTTTGTCTTTTGTGGACATCCGGATAAGGTTATTCAGGTTATTCATACCTGTAGAGTCAATAAACGGCACTTTTCTCATTCTGATGATTCTCACTTTCGGTTTGTCTCCGAGCATTTTCATTGTTTCTTCGAATTTGTTGGCAACGCCGAAAAAGAAAGGACCTTCAATTTCATACACTTCAACCCCTTTGGGTAATATGAGTTTCTCAGCTTCAGTGTTTCCTTCGATGTATTCGGCTTCTTCAACATCGTGTTTGAAGATGGAAATTTGAGTCGATTCTGAGATCCTTCTCAGGAAAAGTACGACAGCTAAAACCAGTCCGATTTCTATTGCTATCGTCAGGTCAAAAATAACTGTCAGGAGAAAAGTAGCAATCAGGACAGCAACATCTGATTTTTGACCTTTCAGTAAGGATTTAAAGGTGCGCCACTCACTCATGTTGTAAGCAACAATCACTAGAACCCCAGCTAAGCAAGCCATTGGAATGTGTTTAGTTAGGTTCCCGAGAAAAAGTAAAATCAGCAATAAGACAATTGCATGAACAATGCCTGCTACCGGAGTTCGTCCGCCGTTATTGATGTTGGTCATAGTTCTGGCTATGGCTCCCGTTGCCGGAATACCTCCAAAAATAGGCGTGATGATATTGGCAACACCTTGCGCGATTAATTCGGTGTTGGAGTGGTGTTTGTCGCCAATAACCCCATCAGCAACAGTTGCCGAAAGAAGCGACTCAATAGCACCGAGTATTGCAATGGTAAATGCTGCCGGCATAAGGGTTCGTATTATTTCAAAAGTAATTACCGGAGTTTCAGCCTTCGGTAAGGTCGCGTTGATGCTAAATCTGTCGCCAATGGTTTCGATAGAAGTCAGACCCGCGTATTCCCGTAAAACAAATGCGACAAGGGTCATTAAAATAATAGCGATAAGCGAACCCGGGATTTTTTTTGAGAATTTCGGAGTAACAGCAATGATGATAATGGTAAGAATACCTATTGCTAAAGCCGGAAAATTTGTCGTATGTAAATGGTTGGCATAAACTGCCCATTTGCTGATAAAATCTGCCGGAACTGATGCTATGCTCATCCCGAATAAATCCTTGATTTGTGTGGCAAAAATAGTAAGTGCGATGCCACTGGTAAATCCCACGACAATAGGGTAAGGTATGAATTTGATGACTACGCCCAGTTTCAGCAGTCCCATCGATACCAACATGATGCCGGCTATAATGGTGGCGATAGCCAATCCTGTTATACCGAATTCTTGCACAATTCCGTAAACAATTATAATAAATGCACCCGTCGGTCCTCCAATTTGCACCTTACTCCCTCCCAGAAGCGAAATGATAAATCCGGCAATGATGGCGGTGTACAAACCTTGTTCGGGTGAAACGCCGGATGCAATACCAAAGGCAATGGCGAGAGGGAGGGCAACGATACCGACAATGATACCAGCCATGAGATCTTTATAAAACAGTTCTTTTGAGTAGTTTCTGAAAACCTCAAATAGTTTTGGTCGAAAACGCATAAATATACAATTTTAAAAACGCTGCAAAGTTAATGCTTTTTTCTTAGTTTTGGTAAGAATCACTCCAAAAATAATATATTGTCTTTGATAATTATCCGCATTTAGTCCTAACTGTCCCTTTTCTGGGATGGCAGATTTGTATAAATTATGTTGTGAATGAAATAAATAGAAAATTGAAATTGAAACGAGTCCTGAATTATTCTTCAAAAATAGGCAGAGTTTCATGTCAATTAATTAAATTTGTTTATTTTTGCGAGCGTTTAACAGAATTAATAAAGACTTCAGTATTTATGTATTGCTACCTTCGTCTTTGTATTTTTATTGCCTTCATTTTTATCCGGTTTGATTTACCCGCGGATGAGCAGGAAAAGAAAAGCTCTGATTCACATGAATTTACGATTTACGTGATGCCGACCTTGTATCCCTTAAACTGGGAAAGTCCCTCTTCTTTGTATAAAACCATGCGTCGTTGTTATTTTAAAACGATTGGTATAAATGATAATTATTTATTAGGTCATCTTGCTGTTGGTTTCAACACCCCGTTACTGCCAGAACCGATATTAATAGCTCAAACCTCCGGAGAGCTGAAGGAAAAGCTGGATTTGATTTTCAAAGAAAAAGTAGGTTTTGCAATCATTGGTGCTGCATTGCAGGGGAGGATAGAATCCCACGATGAATTAAAACACAAACTGGATGTGTATGCAAAACGGAATAAACTGGCATTTATCAACTATAAAATCAGTGAGTCGGCTGCAAAACGAATGATTGAATTTATTACCCGCTACTCTGCTAAAATGAATGAGTATTATGCTCCATCCGATTTTTACGGAGGTGCATTCTGGCCGAGGTATCATCAGGAAGGATCTGGATGCACCGCATTTGGTATGGCATTGTTGGATTTGGTAAATTTATTGCCTGATGAGCATACGAAAGCATGGAAATTATCATTGAAAATTCCGATGGAATTAATTGGTGGAAAATTCAACAAGGGCCGCAGGGTAAAGCAATCGCTTATCAGAAAAACCGATAGCTGGTATGAAGGAGAAGGAGAACCTAATGTTGATTATGTGACTTATTCTGTATATGAGCCGAGTATCATGTTTGATTGGATCATGGATATACGAAGTAAAAACGGCGAAGAATATATTCCTGTAGAAGAAAATGGGATTCCGGGACTTATGTTCGATGCCACAAAAATTGATTTTGATAAAAATGCACCTTTCTTTATGGAAAGATCAGAACCGAACTTATTTATCGATCATTACAGAAAAAGAATCAATATAATACCTGATTCTGTTAGGATACAAAACAAATAGATTTTGACAAAAACATTCGGGAATACAACTTTTTCGATTCAGAAATGTTTACAGTATAATAACTAAAAAAATTATTGCTTTTCAATTATAAAGCATGTATAATCAATTTAACTACAAACGAAGAAATTCAGATACAGTCAGGATTGGCAAAGTTTACCTCGGTGGCCATGAGCCAGTCAGGGTACAATCGATGGCCAACACCGACACGGATGACACCGAAAATTCAGTAGCACAATGCATCCGGATTGTGGAAGCCGGAGGGGAAATTGTGCGTTTTACGGCACAGGGTACACGGGAGGCTGAAAACCTGAAAAATATACGGGAAGCTTTATTCAATCAGGGTTTTGATGTGCCTTTGGTGGCCGACATTCATTTCAATGCCAATGCTGCCGATGTGGCAGCGCAATATGTTGAAAAGGTGCGGGTCAACCCGGGTAACTTTATCGGATTAGTCAGGCGCGATTCTCCTGATTATACGGAAGAAGAATATCAGGCTGAATATGAAAAGATTAAAGTCCGGTTTAAGCAATTGCTGGATATTTGTAAAGCACACGGAAAGGCAATCAGAATAGGTGTAAACCATGGTTCGCTAAGTGAAAGGATGATGAATCGCTGGGGAGATACGCCACGGGGGATGGTTGAATCTTGCCTGGAGTTTTTACAGGTATGTCGTGAAGAGGATTTTAACGATGTGGTAATTTCGATGAAAGCCTCGAACACCTTATCGATGGTACATGCGGTCAGGCTTCTCGTGTCGGAAATGGAAAAGCAGGATATGCATTATCCGCTACACCTGGGTGTTACCGAGGCCGGTGATGGGGAAGATGGCCGGATAAAATCCGCCGTCGGAATCGGAGCTTTGCTGCACGATGGTATCGGGGATACAATCCGCGTTTCGTTGAGTGAAGAGCCTGAAGCTGAAATCCCGGTGGCAAGACAGTTGGTTGATCACATCGTTCAGAAAAACGGTCATCCCGAAATTATTGCCACAGCATCGCCTGAATTTACGGTATTTGAATACAACAGAAGAAAAACAAACCAGGTGTTGAATATCGGAGGCGATCAGGTGCCGGTGGTTTTGATGAATCGGGATGGTGGATTTACGACCATTCCGGATTATTTGCTGAAGGAGAATCAGGTGTTTAGTCAGACCGGCGCTGTTTATCCTGTTTTTGCTGCTGAACAAACAGAACAGTTAATGCAAGATAAAGCTGAAATGAAATTCATCCGGCTCAGCTATCCGGATTTAAATGAAAAAGTCCTGGATTGTCTGAAAAAGGAAAGCAATACCATTATTTTACTGCGTTCAACTCATCAGAATCAGGTAGGCGAAATGCG
>JAQVNN010000106.1 GCA_028703105.1 Paludibacter sp.
GTCAAAATATGCCATCACCGCAAAAATAACTGCCAACACAACAAAAACAATTGTCACAATCTTGTATTGTTGTTTTAAGTAAGCCATGGCACCTTTACGCACATGCAAGGCAATTTTTTTCATTGTATCGGTTCCTTCGCTTTCTTTCATCATCTGTTTGAAAAAATAAAACGCGAATCCCAATGCCACAATAGAGGCAAAAAGCACGAGATAAATGATGTTGTTTTCCATTTTCTAAAAGTGATTTAATTTTTAATTATCAGATAGTTATATAATATTTCCTTTTCACTTCCACTATATACCCTTTAAACTTTCATCAATTTTATATACTCCTTTAGTATTGACAAGGAATATTTTCCCGCATGTTGATTAATAAAACCTACATATGTTTCCGCTTCTTTTTCATCCGCAGTATCAGAAATAACGCGCACCACGGCTAGAGGAACACTAAAGTCATCACATACCTGCGCTACTGCTGCTCCTTCCATTTCAGCACAAACAACCGAAGGCAGGTTTTTGATCAAGGCATCTTTCATAGATGGTGATGAAATAAACAAATCACCACTCGCGATATCACCAACAATCAGTTTGGGAGTTTTTATATTCTGTTCTGCCAATATCTTTCTGAATTCTTTCTCCTCCTTTAAAAACTTATGCACAGCTTCTGCCATTATTTTCTGATCCTGCAGATTGATTTCAAAAGAAGTTTTACCGGTCAAGGGAATCTCAAAGCGACGCATAAGAGGACGCGCATCCATATCATGCTGAAATAATCGCTGGGCAATCACGATGTCCCCTATTTGCACGTCGGGAGATATTCCTCCTGCAACACCTGTAAACACAATCCGATCAACCTGAAATTCGACAATCAAACTAGTAGCAGTAGTCGCTGCGGCAACTTTTCCCCAGCGGGAAAATACAACCACCACTTCCTGTCCGAACAAAAGACCCTTATAAAATATTCTGCTACCATGTTCAATGATTTCTTTATTTTTGACCGAAGCGATAATTAAATCCAATTCCTCCGGCATAGCACCGATAATTCCCAATCTCATGTTGAAAGAATTTTAGTAATTCGTTGATATAAAGTTGGATGCGAATAGTTAAAAAATACATACAGCGGATGCGGCATCAGATTGCTGAGCGATTGAGCTGAAAGTTTCTTTAATCCTGAAATCAGATAATCACCCAAGCCTTGTTTTTTAGCATAAGCATCTGCCTGATATTCACATTTTCTGGATAGAATATTTCCTGTTAACTCCAGTAAAGTGGAAATTGGCGTGTACAACATAAAAAACGCGATGGCATTCAGGTGAAATACAGCTTTTTCACCCCCTAAAGCTTGCGCGAGGGAATCGCTATGAAGCATCAAACCAAGTAAATAAAACAACAAAAGGCTGAAAGGAAGAGAAATGGCATAATTTTTTAACACGTGTTTGTGTTTATAATGTCCTATTTCATGGGCCAACACTGCCACAATTTCATCTGTGTTCATTTGTTCTATCAAAGTATCGTAAAGCACAACGCGCTTTTTATGCCCCAAACCCGCAAAGTAGGCATTGGCTTTGGTGGAGCGTTTTGAACCGTCGATGACAAAGATATTTTTCAGCTTAAAATTTACCGAAGTTGCGAATTTCTCAATAGCCGTGCGTAATTCACCTTCCGGTAACGGCGTTTGTTTATTGAACAGGGGAACAATCAGTTCCGAATAAAACATACCCATAATGAGACTGAATAAAGTAGTTACCCCAAAGGCAAGTAACCAGAAATAGTCAGGAGTCAAGGTATAAATCCAGACAATCAAATATAAGATAATTCCTCCTACAAGAATACTCAATCCCCAGGATTTCAGTTTATCTGCAAAAAATATTTTCGGCGTTATGTTGTTAAATTCAAATTTTTCTTCGATTACAAAAGTATGATACCAATCGAATGGAGTGTTTATGATATCATTGATAATAAAAAGAATTCCAAAGAAAAAAAGTGATTGCAGGATTACATGGTCAGTCCAGAGCTGCACCATGCGATCGAGCCATCCAAAGCCACCCAACACGTACATCAACAGGACGACTACAAAGCTGAAAGTACCTGTCAACAATCCGAATCGTGCGTTTGTACAAAAATAATCCTGTTGCCGGTTGTATTTATCCTCATCATAAATATCGGCCAAAATTTCGGGAAGTTGCTTACGGGAATGTTTGATATTGAGAATGGTTAAATAGCGCTCGAACCCAAATTCAACGATCAATAATGCGATGATTACAATGAACAACGTTAGTACCATTCAATAATTTGTTGATTGTTTTTCAAAATTTTAGATTTTCAAAACAAAAGTAAAAAAAATGTCCAGAATGATGAAATTTTTTGAATATTTCTCATTAAAAATTATCTTTGTCAAAAATATAATCAGAACACCCCATGCGATTCCACACACTGGCGTTTATTTTACTCCTGTTAGCTGTAATTTTGCCCGATCTGTTTTTTTATTTTAAACTGAAAAAACACCGGGCAAAGTTTTTCTTGCACATGCTGAACCTGTTACCAACCACTTTTTTTATGACGGTTTTTTTCATTATGAAATTTAATAATTCAAATGAATACCAACCGGAATTATTTATGTTCTTCATGTGGATGAATTTTGTTTTTATGATAATGTATCTACCTAAATTAGTTTACATTACATTCCATTTTTTAAATTTTTTGATTAACTTATTTTTGAAAGAAAAGATTTACCTGATACGGTATGCAGGCGTTCTTACCGGCATGTTTCTAGTCACCCTCTTTGCCCACGGAGCGTTTGTTAATCCAAAAATTATTGAAGTCAGGCAAACTGAAATTGAGGTTAGTGGACTTCCCCCTGCTTTCGATGGTTATAAAATAGTACAACTATCTGATGCTCATTTAGGTAGTTGGGGAAAGAAATTCAGATATATGGAACCGGTTATTAAGAAAGTCAATGAGCAGGAAGCTGACATTCTTGTATTTACAGGCGATATAGTCAATAACTTCTGTCAGGAAATGAATGGATGGGAAACGATCTTCAGGCAATTGAAATCAAAAGAGGGTAAATACGCCATATTAGGCAACCATGATTATGGCGATTACTCCAGATGGAAGAATATTAAAGATAAACAGGCAAATTTTGCTGCAATCAAAGAAAATATGAAGGGGTTTGGTTTTAAATTGCTGACAAATGAATTTGTACAATTAAAAAGAGATTCCGATATGATTGAGCTTATTGGAGTCGAAAACTGGGGAAAACCTCCTTTTCCAAAGTACGGAAACTTGGATAAAGCTTTAATGGAAACCGATTCAAATGTATTGAAGATATTGCTTTCGCACGACCCTTCTCATTGGAAAGGAGAAGTTATGGGCAAAGAGAAAATTTTTCTCACTTTATCAGGACATACACATGCTGCACAGATGGCGTTTAAGATGTATGGTAAGGTGATATCTCCATCTTCGCTTATCTATGAAGAATGGGATGGCTTATATAGAGAGGGAAACCAATATTTATATATCAATCGCGGACTCGGTTTTATCGGTATCCCTGTTCGCTTGGGTGTTGCACGACCGGAGGTAACAGTTATCACGTTACGATCCAAAAAACAAGACACATGAAAACTAAGTTTCTGATACTGTTTGTCACCCTTCTTTTCACTTGTTTTTCTTGTTTGAAAAAGGAAGAAAGCATCAAAATCGGAATACTTGAAGGACCATCTTCTATCAGTTTCATCCGATTGATAGACCACCCTCCTGTGGTTAAAGGCCGAAAAGTAGAATTTATAATTAAATCAGAACCCCTTCAGATACAGGCCATGATGATGCAAAATCAACTGGATTTTGCCGTCTTACCCACCATAATGGCTGTTAACTTATACAATAAAGGAGTCAGTTATAAATTGCTGGCCATTCCGGTTTGGGGAACCTTATATCTTATGGGTAACAACCCTGAAATTGATCAGCTGAATCAAATCCAGGATGAAAAAGTTTACCTGTTTGGACAAGCATCAACATCAGCAGTTTTATTCAGAGAAATTCTTGCAAAAAAAAACATAAATCACATTCAGATAGATTATACCTATCATTCCAACATGGAATTATCTACGGCATTATTGCAGCGAAAAATCAGCTTGGCAATTATTTCTGAGCCATTAGTCAGTATCTTGCTTCACAAAGACTCAACGTTAAAAATACTGTCTGAAATCAGACCCGAAGGAATATCCCAATACAACAAAGAAACTATATTCGCACAAACAAGTTTTCTTGTAAATTCGAATATGACTGGCAGTTACAAAGATATTATTAAGGCTATTTCCTCCTACTATTCCGAAAGCTGTAATTTCACTTATCAACAAGCTGAAAAAGCAGCAGAATTACTTGTCAGGCATGGTTTCTATCCTGAAAAAGAAGTTGCCCTACAGTCGATACCTAGGTGCAACATCCATTTCAGATATGCTGCAGATGTAAAAGAGAATATTCATCAGTTTTTGAAAATATTTTATACATTTGAACCCCAAAGTATAGGGGGAAAAATGCCTGATGACAATTTCATATATTCTGAATAATTCTCTGCTTTCAAAAATCTTTCACAATGAAATTTAAGTCCACACCTGTATTTTATAGCATAATCCTTATTTTAATCTTTTGGCAAGGACTGGCAGTACTTGTTGGTTATCCCGAACTATTTCCATCTGTAACAGGGCTTATCGGAGAATTATTCAGCATGGCAAGCAATGTAGAGTTTTATTTTACACTCTGGCACACGATTATACGCGGACTGGCAGGATTCCTGATTGCATTTTTTTTATCCATTACATTCGCTGCTATCGCTTTACATAATTCCTTCTGGAAATCATTTTTTCAGCCCTGGGTTGTTGTGATGCGTTCTATTCCGGTTATTTCCATTGTACTAATAGCATTGCTTTGGCTTTCTCCCCCCGGCTTACCGGTTTTTATAGCTTTTTTTACAATATTTCCTGTTCTATACCAGAATATGTTGAGCGGCCTCGAACACACGGACATCAAACTGGTAGAAATGGCCAAGGTATTTAGAAAAAGCAACTGGCAACGTTTGTTGTATATCTACATTCCTTCAGCCCACAGCTATATATTTTCAGGTATGGCAACCGCCTTGGGTTTTGGCTGGAGGGCTGTCATCATCGGCGAAGTGTTTGCCGGTCCGGTTCACGGCATTGGTACCAGCATGAAAAAAGCACAAACTTTTATCAATATGAGAGAGTTGTTGGCGTGGACTGTCATTGCCATCGTGGTAAGTTTCATTTTCGATATGCTGTTAAAGTTGCTTTCCAAACAGCGTGTAAAATTACGTTTATCTATCATTAAACAACACATACAACCCAATATCATAACTGCTGATAAAAAAGAGCTTAGCATCAAATTATTAAATAAATCATTTAATAGCAAGATTGTATTCAAAAACTTTAGTACTACCCTCTCAAACGAGCATGTAAATCTACTTAAAACTGCATCTGGTTCGGGTAAAACCACCCTGATGCATATCCTGACCGGCATCCTGAAAAAAGACAGCGGCGTAATTGATTTTAGTCATACCGAAGCGGTCATTGCATATGCTTTTCAGGACAAAAGGTTGATTTCCTGGCTGAGCGTGGAGCAGAATATTGCCTTTGTCCTACCCCATTTTCCTACAATAACCTTGAAAGAAAAAAACCGGATCGATAAACTGATACACGCGTTGGAACTCGACAACCAACAGGATAAACTCCCGGACACCCTGAGTGGCGGGGAACAACAGCGGGTAGCATTGGCCAGGGCATTAGTACTTCCCTGTCACGTTTTGTTACTGGATGAACCACTGACAGGTTTGGGGCAAGCCCTGAAAATTAAAATCATCAGGAAAATTGAGGAATTTACAAAGGGTTATAATCCTTTGATTGTTTGGGCGACGCATGAAGAGGTGGAAAATTATCTTGAAGAATCAACAAATCCAATCAAGTTTGAGCAATAATTTAGTATCTCTCCCAACTCACTACCTCCACCAACTTTTTTCTTTTCTTTTCCCTTGTATCCTGAGCTGAATAACCCAGCAGAATCACCAGCATCACTTTTTTAGTTCCCGGGATGCCTAATATGGATCTAATCTTCTTTTCATTCAGCCAACCCAACATGCAGGAACCAAGACCCTCATCGGCGGCAGCCAGACAAATATGAGCAGCCACGATACCCAAATCAAGATGCGGATAATGAATTTGTTTTACCATACCCCCAAACTTCGAGGTAAAATTGGCATTCTCCTCTACCAGTACGATTTGCACAGGCGCTTGTTTGCTGAAATGGTTCATGCTCAACGCCCTGCTGGTACAGGCATCCGCGATTTTTATTCTTTTCTCAGGGTCGGTAACCACGATCATTTTCCACGGCTGCGCGTTACAGGCTGAAGGTGCCATCCGGGCTACTTCTAACACTCGTTCTATTTTTTCCGCTTCAACCGGTTTGTCAGTGTAAGCCCGATCGCTCTGGCGTTTTCTGACTAATTCCTGAAAGGTATGACTCATATCTGATATGCGATTGATTTCTGTTCCAAAGATAGTATAATTTATTCAACTTTCGCAAGCTCCATTAGCCCGCTTGCGGTAGGCTTTTAAAATTCAAGTATTTTGTAAGTTTTTCATTTTCAGAGAATAATTTTTCCATTAACATTTCAGTATCTATGTTGAG
>JAQVNN010000107.1 GCA_028703105.1 Paludibacter sp.
TGAATCTCTCAAAATGATTTTCAGTTCGATGGACAGTGTAACTTTTGGGTCAGATCATCAAAAATACTCTGCACATAAAACTGCAGACCAATTTCTGATGTATTCCACTACTTATATGTTCCCTGTTATCAGAGAGATTTCATTTTTGAAACACAGGAGTGAACAAATCTCTGTTCCGCTAAGTTCAGGATATCGATATGCTGAAAAAGACGTCATGGTAGGTTATGGTTCTTATACCAACTTTGAAATGTGTTTCCTCATATATAAGCTACATGAATATTTATACAACAATAATGAACTAGTTTACAGAGGGTCTCTTAGCGGAGGAACATCAAATGAATTTAACGAAGATTTTATTCATGAATTAGGCACAACCGACACTTTAGCCATAAGGGAGATAAAAATAAGATTTGTCAGAAAATAGCATTCACCCAAAGTCAGATTTATACAACATTGTGAATACATTATAAAGACAAACAAAATGTATCTACATAATACTTTACATACGAAAGTCTTCAAGTTTCAGCGGCAACAGGAATTACATATAAATTTGTACAAACCTTCAAATTACGTATGAAGTCCGGTAGGACTTCAACATAGATAACCCCGGGTGAAGCGTATCCCGACTTGTCCGGACCTGCGAAACCCGGGGTGTTGGAATGCGAATGAAATATGGAACTCCGTAGGAGTTCAACAAAAATCACCCAAAAATCCACTTGTGCAGTTCCCCGTAATTTTCCTGATACATCTTATAAGCATCATCAATGATTTTCAGTGCAGTTTCTTTATTGAAAAACTCTTCGACCACCACCGTTTTGTTTTCGAGCTTGGTATAATCTTCAAAGAAACTCATGGTCTCCTGCATCATGTGCGGAGGAAGATCGGACACATCGTTGTAATGATTCACGCTTGGATCACCGGCAGCCACCGCAATAATTTTATCATCGGCTTCTCCATTATCAAGCATGCGCATCACACCGATAATTTTTGCCTCCACTATACACAACGGCACAACTTCAATACGTGATAAAATCATGATATCAAGAGGGTCTTTGTCATCACAATAGGTTTGAGGAATAAAGCCGTAATTATGAGGATAATATACTGAAGAATAAAGTACCCGGTCCAAACGCAGCAAACCGCTTTCCTTGTCTAATTCATACTTGGCGCGATTACCTTTGGGAATCTCGATAATACCTTTAACCACATCATTCTTATCAGTTTGCGGCACCACCTGATGCCAGGGATTGAAATTACTTCTCATAAAATTTGCGCAGCGTGGTTACTGGTTTTCACTTCTTTCGGGCTGATAATCCTTTCTATCACACCTTTTTCATCAATAATGAAAGTTGTCCGGAACATACCCATGTATTTTCTGCCGTACATAGATTTCTCTCCCCAGGTACCAAACAGCGCAGATAAGGTTTTTTCCGTATCAGCAATTAAATTAAACGGCAGATTTTGTTTGGCGATAAAACCCTGATGCGATTTCTCACTGTCGGCACTCACGCCGATGATTTCATAACCCGCCTTGCGGAGTTCGCTGTAGTTATCGCGCAGGTTACAGGCCTGAGCCGTACATCCCGAGGTATTATCCTTCGGATAAAAATATAACACGATCTTCTTCCCTGCAAAATCTGACAATTTTAATTCTTTGCCATCCTGATTGACGCCCAGTATTTCGGGAGCTTTGTCTCCCACTTGTAATGCCATAATGATAGGTTTTGTAAATTTTTATACAAATGTATTGAATTATCGCGGGATTGAGAAATATTTTTTATATTCTACTTGACATAACCAGACCTGACAGGTTTTGAAATTGAAAACATATTATATAATCAACTTGATATAACCAGACCTGACAGGTTTTGAAATTGAAAACATATTATATAATCTACTTGATATAACCAGACCTGACAGGTTTTGAAATTGAAAACATATTATATAATCTACTTGATATAACCAGACCTGACAGGTTTTGAAAACCTGTCAGGTCTTATCAAACAACCATTTTCAAACTTTCAACATGCCCCGGAATCCCCGCACGGCATAATACGATTCGGCGCCATTGTGATACACGAAAACATGGTCGTATCGCCGGTCACAAAACAAGGCGCCTCCCAATTTCCTGATTTCTACAGGAGTTTTTATCCAGCTGGATGTTTTGACATCAAATTTACCCAACTGCTGCAAATAGCGGTATTCCTCTTCGGATAAGAGTTCGATACCCATTTCATTGGCCATGCCGATTGCACTGTGTGCCGGTTTATACTCTTTTCTCAACTCCAAAGCTTCGGGATCGAAGCAAATGCTCCTGCGATCTTTGGGTGTCTCGGGCGAACAGTCACAGAAAATAAACTCACCTGTTTGGGCATCATAACCGACAACATCCGGCTCTCCTCCAGTTGCTTCCATCTCGCTGAGCGACCACATTTTCGAGGAATTGGCTTCTAATTTTGCCTGCACTTGCGCCCATTCTATATCTTTGTGACGTGATTTGTTTTTCTCAAAACGATTTTGCAGGGTTCGGAGAAGTTCCTTGCCTGCTTCGGATGGTAATTGTTTGTTTGTCATAAGCAGTTGATTTTTTATTTTGATGCTTATAACAAATTGGAGGGGGAAAGGGTTGAGGAAATTTCTTTTATTTTTGATACCTTTGCACTACATTCACACATTAATGCCAAGTATTATGCTCGATTTTTTGCTTTCCCGCCGTACCATCCGCAATTATACCGATGAAGGTATTTCTCCTGATTTAATGAATACGTTGTTACAAGCTGCTGCTCAATCGTCGAACACCGGTAACATGCAAGCTTACAGTGTGGTGGTTACCACAGATGCCGAACTAAAAAAACAGCTGGCTCCAGCGCATTTTAATCAACCAATGGTAACCCGTGCCCCGGCTGTGCTGACTTTCTGCGCCGATTTCAGTCGTTTTTCGCAATGGTGCGAACTCAGAAAAGCGGAACCAGGTTACGATAATTTTCAATCGTTCATGGCTTCGGCTATCGATGCGCTTATTTTCGCGCAAACCTTTGCTGTGGCAGCAGAAAGCAACGGACTGGGAATTTGCTATTTAGGGACAACAACTTACAATGCGCAGGAAATTATTGATGTATTGAAACTCCCGAAATTGGTGGTACCTGTTACTACTATCACCGTGGGTTTTCCTGCTGATAATCCACCAATAACCGACCGTTTACCACTCGAATCGGTGGTACATCATCAAACTTACAAACCATTCACAGAGAAAGATATTAACCAACTTTATGCTGAAAAGGAAAACAGCACTTTCTACCAACAGTTTACGGCTGAAAACAACAAGGAAACGCTCGCGCAGGTATTTACAGATGTTAGATACACCAAAAAAAACAACGAATTCTTCTCAGAGAAATTCTTAAACGCCCTGAAACAGCAAGGATTCATTTTATAAAAAAGATTAATGTCTCGCCCTGAAAGGGCTATTTATCTTAGCCCAATGGCAACGCCTTGGGTAATTGTGTCGACAATAATAAGAATCTACGCCCTGTAAGGGCAGATTATTTATTCTGCCCCTTCAGGGCGCATATGGTTTTTCATTATTTATGAACCCAAGGCGTTGCCATTGGGCTGTTATATAATTGGCTTTCAGCCAAAGAATAGCATTATTCACAAGTTGAAACTAACATCTCACATTTCACACAATTGAATTTCAGCTCAAACCGCTGTTCTTTGTGTTGCAGGTAATAAGGTTCTGCAAATTCAGATTTTCCTCCTTCACGGGGACACCAGCCCATTTCATATTTGATGCAATGCTTGGTGAACATAAGCGGTATTCCTTTTTCGGCTTTGATTTCAAATCCGGGTGCAATGTCGGTCACACCATGCAATTCGTAAAACTGCTTTGCCAGGTGGTTAGTCACGTTGCCAGTATAGGTAAGTTGTTTGGATGGATAAACTGGATTAAGACGTTCGACGGGCTTATCTGTTTCATATGTTTGCATGCGGAGTGTCTCCAACTCTTCAAAAGCTACCCTGCGCCATTCGTTCAATACTGATGCCGGGAAAAACCAGGGCTGAGAGATTTCAATCGTAACATCTGAAACACTGAAAATGGTCTGACCGGTTTTGGATAATTGTATTTTGATGTTCTCATGCACTTTTTCAGTTTGTCTGGCCAATTGTTTTTCATACACAAGCTGTTTTGTTATGCGTACACCATCTTCATCTTCCAATTGAATGGAAAAACCAGCTTCAGTCTCGTTGAATTGAATCTTAGTTGCAATTCTCCTTTCTGAAGTATTTCCTTTCAGCAATTGATCAAATGCATGGTCGTAATTCCTGTAAATCTCAGTACCTGATTTAATCTCCGGCATTTCAAACAAGTAAATCTTTCCACCCTCTACCCTGTTGATACGGAAACCTTCCAGCTCACCTTTTTCGTTGATATAGCTTAAACCATCACCATTGTGAAGTGCTACTGATGTTTTTACTTCAAAATAGTTCTTACCGGACCCTGCTATGATGCCAATCTTTTCTCCGGTTGACTTGGGTGTATCGGGCTGAAAAATTCCATTGTGTCTTCCGAGCAAAAAGTAATCAGTCGAAGAGCGTCTGAAACTCTTAGCTGGATTGGGTTCAAAAAGAAATGTGGTTTCACCGGAGGATGCTCGTTGATATTTTCCTTTGCCGGATGTATTTAAAATAGCATCGATCTTTTTACGGTAATGAGCCGTGATGTTTTTGACATAATCTTCGTCTTTCAATCTTCCTTCTATCTTGAAAGAAGTCACCCCGGCATCCATGAGTTCCTCAAGATGCGCCGACAAATCTAAGTCTTTCAGCGAAAGTAAATGTTTATCCTGTTGCAAAACAGTGCCGTTGGCATCAGTCAGGGTATATGGTAATCGGCAGTATTGGGCACAAGCTCCCCTGTTGGCACTTCGTCCCGCCATGGCCTCACTAATATAACATTGACCGCTGTAACTTACGCATAGCGCACCATGCACGAAAACCTCAAGTTCTACATGCGTTTCTGATGCAATCGAACGAATCTGTTCCAGCGTAAGCTCACGAGCAAGCACCACACGCGACATACCTGCATCTTGTAGAAACTTTACTTTTTGCACCGTGCGATTGTCAGTTTGCGTACTGGCATGCAACACTACGGAGGATGGCAGTTTCATTTGAAAAATGCCCATATCCTGGATGATAACCGCATCAGCACCTGCTTCATTAGCTTCCCAAATCAGCGCTTCTGCATCATCTAACTGATCATCTGTCAAGATTGTATTCAGGGCAACATAGACTTTTACCCTAAATCGATGAGCATATTGAATGAGGGTGGTAATATCTTTCATCGAATTACCGGCTGCCGACCGTGCTCCGAATTGATTTGCTCCTATGTACACGGCATCTGCCCCATGATCAACTGCTGCAATGCCACAAGCGAGGTTTTTTGCAGGAGCCAGCAATTCAATTTTTCTCATAAGTTCTGTTATTCAATCTGGGATAGATCGTACGGTGTTTCCTGGTAAACGAAGTAATTCAACCAGTTTGTAATCAAAAGGTTAGCATGACTTCGCCAGCGTACGAGCGGATTCATGGCCGGATTATTATCCGGATAATAATTCTGCGGCATGTTGATGGGCAGTCTCTTTGCTAAGTCTCTTTTGTATTCCGAATCCAATGTCATGGGAGAATATTCGGAGTGTCCGGTAACGAAAAACTCACGACCGTTACGCGCCATCACCATATATACCCCCGATTCGGGAGATTCAGACAAAATGGTTAGCTCCGGCACCTTCAGGATATCTTTTGCACGCACTTCTGTATGGCGACTGTGAGGCACAAAAAACACATCATCAAAACCCCTGAATATTGGATTCTGCGGATTGTGGATATGGTGTTCAAACACACCAAACATCTTTTTATTCAGCATGTATTTCGGTATTCCGTAATGATAGTACAATCCGGCCTGAGCCGCCCAGCAAATAAAGAAAGTGGATGTCACATGCTTTTTAGCCCAGTCAAAGATTTTCGTCAATTCATTCCAGTAATCTACTTCTTCGAAAGGCAGGTGCTCAACAGGAGCACCGGTGATAATCATGCCGTCGTAATTACTCTTGCGAATTTCATCGAAACTCTTGTAAAACGTCATCATGTGTTCCACAGGTGTATTTTTACACTCATGACTATCCATCTGCAACAAATCAAGTTCAATCTGCAATGGCGTATTCGACAACAGACGAATCAAATCGGTTTCTGTTGTAATCTTTATTGGCATGAGATTCAGAATCACTATTTTAAGTGGACGAATCTCCTGATGAGATGCCCGATCGGAATCCATAACAAAAATATTCTCATTCCGTAATAAATCAACTGCGGGTAATGTCGCGGGTATGTTTACTGGCATAACTAAATAAGTTTATAGTGGTTAGTGGTTAGTGGTCAATTATTAATGCCTGAATAACGTTGACCGTTTTATATTAAATTTTAAACATGATATTAATTTTAAATTATAGTGTTTTGTGATTTTTTCAAAGAAAAGAGACGCGTCTTTTTTCTTTGAAAAGTTGA
>JAQVNN010000108.1 GCA_028703105.1 Paludibacter sp.
AACCCTGATTGTATAATTCTAAAACTTTAATTTTATCTGAATAACTATGTTTCAGATTCTTTCGCTTAATTTTTTCCATAAAAATACCCCAAAAGTTTTTTGTCTAACTTTTGGGGTACAGTTCACAGAGGCAGCTCTTTCATTATAATGTCTTAGGAAAATGTCGATTACATTTTGTGACGACCTTCATCGGCAACAGTCAGTTTTGATCTTCCTTTGGCACGACGGGCAGCCAAAACCCTGCGTCCGTTTGCAGTTGCCATTCTTTCACGGAAACCGTGTTTGTTTCTTCTTTTTCTATTAGAAGGTTGGAATGTCCTTTTCATCGCTTTATCGTGTTATTTTATTAATATTCTTGTTTTTGGGATTGCAAAGATAGAAGTTTTTTTTTATCTGACAAAACTGTTGGTGATATTTCCTTTTTTTGTTCTGGTCTTTTTCCCTTCTTAAATAAATGCATTACCTTTGCATGGTAATTTTAAAATCAAATATCTATTACTCACTTAAAACATTCTCCAATGAGAAAAATTCAATATTTTATGTTGGCCCTTTTTTTTTGTTTAGTCAACATAAATGCCTCTCAACGTACAGCATCTGACGCCCAGCAAATTGCATTTAACTACTTAAATGTTGTTAATTCCTCAACCGGTAAACAAAAAGCCCCTTCTTCAACAAATCAATTACAACTGGCATATACTGTCACGGAAAATAATGCTTCTGATGAGACAGGACTTTTATATGTATTCAATATTGGGAATAATAACGGTTACATAATCGTTTCAGGAAATGATAAAGCAAATGACATACTAGGGTATTCCTATACCGGCACTTTCAATGCGAACAAAATTCCGGATGGTTTAAATTACTGGCTGAATGGGTTTGCTGAAGAAATAAAATTGATAGAAAATAATGCTGATGCAATTTCAATTGAGGAGACAAACACAAATGAAGGCCTAAAAAAGACACAAGCCTCAACACAATTCTTACCTGCTGTCAGTCCGCTTTTGGGAAGCATCAAATGGGATCAGGGAAACCCTTACAATAATCTTTGTCCCGTTATTCCGAATACAACAGAACGAACAGTGACCGGTTGCGTAGCGACCGGTATGGCACAGGTAATGAAATACCATCAATGGCCTGTTCAGGGAGTTGGTTCAAATTCATATTCAACTAAAACACACAACATTTCGCTTTCTGAGAACTTTTCAGCGACAACTTATGATTGGGCGAATATGACCAGTACATATAATTCAACCAGCACAAGCGAACAAAAATTAGCGGTTGCTACTCTGATATACCATTGTGGTGTTGCATCTAATATGGATTACGGCAAATCAAGTTCAGCAACAACCCGAAAAATGGCAACTGCCCTGATCGAAAATTTTAATTATGATCCTAACCTGAATATGGTATATCGCGATTATTATACTCGTGAAGAATGGATTAACCTGTTAAAAACCGAATTGAACGCATCCCGGCCAATTTTATATTCCGGTCAAGCAAGCACAGGCGGACATCTTTTTGTCTGTGATGGCTACGATTCAAATGATTTTTTCCACTTCAACTGGGGCTGGAGTGGCATGTCTGACGGATATTATGCTATTTCTGCTCTTAACCCATTAAGCCAGGGTATTGGAAGCAGTACAGGTGGATATAACAGTTCCCAAGATATCATCGTGGGAATGCAAAAACCGAATCCGACAACTGTTCCCTTTTATTCCATACACATGAGAGAACCAATCTCAAGTTCAAATCAGTCTGTTGCCCGTGATGGTAGTACAACGATTACATTGAAATACACCTATAATTATGGTGTGAATACTTTTAAAGGGAATATCGGACTCGGACTTTACGATGGCAACAATCTTGTTGCTGTTATAAAAAATTTTTCAGCCTCTTTATTACCAAATTACGGGTATTCCAGCAGCAACATATCTAACATAACAATCCCCGGCAACATAGCAAACGGAACCTATAAATTACACACCATATACAAGGGAAGCGGTGAATCAGACTGGACAAAAGTCCGGGCTTGCGTAGGTACTCCGAATTTTTTGTATGTGCAGGTAAGCGAAACAGAGGTAACTTATACCACGGCAACTGATTACGGTCCTAATCTGTCATTAAATTCCATATCATGCACCGGAAATGTTTATCAGGATAAAACCGGAAGATTTGTTGTTGAAGTTACCAATACAGGTGAAGAATACAACTCAAAACTGGGTGTGTATCTTCGATCCAAAACAAACCCTACTGTTAGGGAATTATTCTCCGAAGATGTCAATATAGCAACCAACGAAACTGTAACGTTTTATATCAATAAAAAAGTTACCTTAAACCCGGGAGAATACTACCTATCAGCCATGTACGACCCAAACAACATCCGGGCTAATGCCAATTCTTTAATCGCACTAGGAAACAGCCAAATAATTAATATCGTTGCAACTCCTACTGATCCTCCCGTATTTAAATTAACATCCACTATTTCTTTTCCTAATAATAACGATGTAAATAAAAAATACGATGTTTTATCTGCTGATATTATAAATACCGGTGGATATTTTGAAAATGACATGATCGCTTTTATTTTCCCGATTTCAGGAGGAAATTCTCTAACGTATATCGGATACCAAAAATCAATATTTGATACGAATGAAGAAAAAACGATGACATTTGGAGGAAGTATTAACTTGGATCCGGGTAAGTATATGATTATTCCTTATTACAAGAACAGTTCAAGTTGGACCCGGTTAGATCCGATCGAAAAAGCAAGAATAGGATTTACGATCAATACGGAATATTCTTCTATTGATTTCATTCCCGAAGAAATTAAAGAATTACATCTCTTCCCTAATCCTGCAGTTGATTATATTAGTTTTAATTCTGATGAAATTGTTGATGAAATTTGTATCTATCAGATTGATGGTAAATTAATAAAAAAATATTCACCACATATAAATGGTACTATCCGGATTGATATCAGTTGTTTGAACAATGGAAATTATCTGTTGCAAGCAAACACCTCCTCCGGAAAAATACAAATCAGTCAGTTCATCAAACGATAATATTATGTTAAATGCTGTATATGATAGAAATATGAATATGAAATTTGGGGTCAATATAATCATGATGATAATATTAACATTAACATCATGCAAAACAAAAGATAAAATCATGATTCTTGAAGCGAATGACAAGTTGGAAGAAAACAACTTCGTAGGGACTACAGCACCGGTAGTTGTATATAAAACCATCCGGGATTTCAGTGAGTATGTACCCGTTATCATGAACAGGGAAAAAACAGCGATTGTATCCTATCCCGACCGGATGGATGTTTCAACAAATCAAAAACCCACAGCTTTAACCAAAGGTTATCTGCTCGATAACAGGGGCATCAATGAAAATGTAGCTTATTTGAAACTTACATACGACGCATACAAAAATCTGGAAAAAAATCCGGATTTAGATGAACTAATTGACTTAATACAAGAAAAGAATCCACTTGCAGAATTGTATTACTGCGGAAACAAAAGTGATTATCAGGATTTGATTCCGGAATTGAATACGTTGATTAAAAACGATTTTCCGGGTTGCAGAAAAGCAGATATTATCCCTATGATCATAGAAATCAAGGTTGAATAAATTGATAAGTCATTCCTGAATTTTCTTTCTTTAATACTAGATAACTGGCATTAGATGTCCCATCTTCAAGGGTATCTAATGTCAGGTAAGTAGTATTCCCTAACTGATTTTCTGCCCGAATATGATCATGCCCCATAATGACCAGATTTACCTGGTATTTTTCAAATAAATCAAGTAAAACCAACAATTCATTTACTAATGGGTTAGTAGATAAAGTATGCCTGTCGCGGAAAAAATTCACGTGGGTGAAAATCACACATTGATTATAAAGATTTCTGTCTTTCTCTAACAATTCTTTCAGCCAGGTAAGCTGACTTTTTCCCAACGTCCCGCTACCGGAATCCAGACAAATATACAAATCTTTGATTGAGGGTGTTTGAACCGTAAAATAATATATTGATGTACCATATAAACGTTGAAAATGCTTCCATCCATCAAAATATAATTCATGATTTCCCGTCAATAAAAACCTTGGTTTCGTTTCATAATCCGGCAATAAACTATGAAATGTTTCATAATCTTTTTCTTTTCCGGTTACAAAATCACCCACAAAAACCAGGGCTTCAATATCATGTTGAATACCCCGCTGAAGAAATTTTTGATAATTATCCGTTTCTCCAACATGCACATCAGCTGTTACCAGTAAATTATAAGCTTCAGATGCAACTGTAATTGTTTTAAATGGATTTGATGCATTCCACTTCATTGAAGCTTCAAAACGATCTTCTATTCGGTCGGTTGAACGAATAAAACCGGTCAGATCTGCATCTCCTATACAGGATGTCAACACAACCATAATAAGCAGGATGTAATTGATTTGCTTCATCATAATTCCCATTGAATGCCTCCTCTGATAAAATAACCAAAATAATTCACCCGGATATTCATCAAACCGGCTTGTAAATATCCCAAATCAAGGTACATTTTTAATTTGGATGATAATTGATAACCCAGATTGGCAATGAGCATGGGATTGGTTTCCTGTTGTATCAAAAAAGTATCAAAATTGGTGACTGATGCTTTAAAATCCCATTGATCAGAAAAAGGATGATAATAGGTAATTTTATACATCAGGTTGATTGGTTCCCAAATGCTTACCTGATCATAACCATTTGATTCCGCATATGCATTCGGGAGTTTGAAAATACGGGTATTTAACCCAATATCATAACTGAATTTACTCCTGCGGTGATGAAATATAATACCGACATTGTGTTCGTGCAAAATTGCTGAAAAAGGGTGCCATTGGTAAAATATATGTCCGGTAACCGGCTTTTCTTTTATCCTGAAATCTCTTGAAACATCCATCTTCAGAGCATTGAACTCGTTTTCCCTTGCGTTTGAAAAAGTAACTCCGGCTGTTGCTGCAAATTGCCATTCTGAAATTACAGCTGTAATCCCTCCTGAAAAATCCGAATATAAACCTGAGGATGCATAATTAGCTCCCCCCAGCATTGATATGTCAGCAGTAAGTTGCGCTTTTATTGTCTGCAAAGAAATCAACATCAAAAAAAATAAAACCAGTCTGTATTTCATCTGAAAAATTAGAAATTTATTTTTGAAGTTCAAATATACTTCATTTTTTGATATAACCGGCTTTAATAAACCAGTTCAACGCTTCTCTAATTGCCAATTCTAGCGGGGTTTCAGGTAATAATAAATCGGTTTTAGTCCGGGAATTTGTATAATATTCTTTTATCAACAACTGGTTAATATTTCGACTGCAAAAAGAAACTTTTATCTTAAAAAATCGCAGCAAATCACCTGATAATGCAATTATACTAAGTATGAAAGCAGGTACAATGATAATTTTTTGTTTATACGCTCCTATCTTTTGCTGAATTTTAAAATATTCTTTGAATGATAAATTGACTCCTGCAGCAAGATATCTTTCGCCTGATTTGCCCATTGTTAACGCATTACAGCATGCTACCGCCACATCTTTTACATATACAAAATTTTTTCCGCCTTCGGGTAACAATAAGAATCGCTTTTTATATCCCATGATAACCAGTTTACCTGAATTTGGTTTGGTATCATAGCCTCCTATCATAAATGTTGGATTGATGATAACTACATGATTATCTTTAGCAAAACTTCTGAAAAGTTGCTCGGCTTCCATTTTGCTTTTGGCATAATCCGATTGTGTAAACGGATATTCAATTGGATTTTGTTCATCAGCCGGTTCTTTTTTATTGCCATATCCAATTGTGTTGGCTGTGCTGACAAAAACCAATTTTCGGATAGATAATGCTGTTGCTGCTTCTATTATTTGTTTTGTCGCATCAACATTAATTAACTTATAATCGAAATAACTCAATAAGTCAATATCAGTAACTGCTGCAATGTGAATAATTCCATCACAATCTTTTGCAGCTGAATAAATAATATCTCTATCAGCGAAACTGCCGGTAACTACTTCTACCCTATTCAGATCAAAGCCAATTTTTGGTACGGATCTTACAATAATTCTGACATCATGACCCGTATTTAAAAGTTCCATTACAACATGATGACCTAACAATCCATTGGCTCCGGTTACTAATACTCTCATTTTTTTATGGTATAAAAAATTTCAAAACTATTGATGTTCAAACATTTTTATGAATTAAATTGTTTATTATGGACAGTATTTATATGCTAATTTAAAAGTTCTTAATAAGATGTCAATTCCTGTTGAAAATAAGTGTGTAAATTTTTGTAAATTTCATTTGTGTTTCTCATTTACTTGTTTCATTAGCACAATATTTGGTTTTTCCTAATAAAACTTTTGATTTATGTTAACCATTATTTAAACGCTGTTTTCACTATTACTAACACTTCGGTTTATAAAAACTTACTAACTTTGCCGCTATTAACAAGATGTTGAAAAAGTTTATACAAGCTTAATTTTCAATCTTATTTTT
>JAQVNN010000024.1 GCA_028703105.1 Paludibacter sp.
ATTGCTGCTTTTCGTCCAGCTGTCTTTTAACGAAACTGTTCTGTTGAAAATTAACTTTTCCGGTGTCGTGTCAGGGTCAATGTTGAAATAACCGGTTCGCTGGAACTGGAAATGAGACAAAGCAGGTTGATTTTTCAGCCAGGGCTCTACAAAGCATCCTGTAACAGTCTTGAGCGAGTCAGGATTCAGCAACGCACGGAAATCCCGTTCGTCTGCTGCCGGATTTTCCACGCTGAACAAGCGATCGTATAAGCGCACTTCCGCAGGGATGGCGTTTTGAGTGGACAACCAGTGTAGAGTTCCTTTTACCTTGCGGTTGGCGTCAGGCATGCCACTCTTCGTATTCGCATCGTATTCGCAGTAAATTGTTTCGATATTCCCTTCAACATCTTTTTTACAGCCGGTACATTTTACGATGTAGGCGCTTTTCAGGCGGACTTCCTGCCCTGGTGTCATACGGAAGAATTTTTTGGGAGCCTCTTCCATGAAATCCTCCCGCTCGATATATAATTCACGGCTGAAAATAATTTCACGGGTACCGGCTGATGGGTCTTCGGGGTTGTTCTCGGTCATCAGCACTTCTGTTTTTCCTTCAGGATAATTGGTAACAATCAGTTTCACCGGATTCAACACAGCATTCACACGGGTAGCTGTTTTGTTGAGGGTTTCACGGGCAGCATGTTCAAGCAATCCCACATCAATAATCCCGTCGTATTTCGTATAACCGATTTTGTCGATGAAATTATGAATTGCTTCAGGAGAATAACCGCGACGTCGTAAGCCACATAATGTCGGCATGCGGGGGTCGTCCCAACCCGAAACAAGACCTTCTTCTACCAGTTGAAGCATTTTACGTTTACTCATCACGGTGTAGGTGATGTTCAGACGGTTGAATTCCGTTTGGCGGGGTCTGTAGTCTGAATCCTGAAACTGATCAATGAACCAGTCATACAGCGGACGGTGCACTTCAAACTCAAGCGTACACAAAGAGTGAGTTACGCCTTCGAAATAATCCGACTGTCCATGAGCATAGTCATACATCGGGTAAGCCTTCCATGCCCATCCGGTACGGTGATGCGGATGGTCGGTAATGATGCGGTACATGATCGGGTCACGCATGTGCATATTCGAAGAAGCCATATCAATTTTGGCACGGAGCACCATGGCGCCGGGAGCCACTTCTCCAGTATTCATTTTGCGGAATAATGCCAGGCTTTCCTCTGCCGGACGGTTACGGTACGGACTTTCAGTACCGGGTGCAGTAGGCGTACCTTTCTGTTTTGCTATGACCTCGGCCGATTGCTCATCTACATACGCTTTACCGTCCAAAATCAGTTTTTCAGCAAGATCCCATAATTTCTGAAAATAATCAGAAGCATAATATACGTTTTTCCATTGATATCCCAACCATTGAATGTCTTCCATGATAGAATCAACGTACTCCACATCTTCCTTAACAGGGTTTGTATCATCGAAACGAAGGTTACAAATGCCCCAGTATTTTTTGGCAATCCCAAAATCCATACAAATAGCTTTGGCATGACCTATATGCAGATAACCGTTCGGTTCGGGCGGGAAACGTGTTTGAATGCGACCATTATTACGACCTTCACGCAAATCCTGCTCTACCATCGCCTCAATGAAATTAAGGCTTTTTTTGGGGGCTTCTGTACTGTTTGTATCCATTTTTTTTAGTGTTAGTGGTTAGTGGTCAGTGGTTAGTGGTCAGTTAATTAACCACTGATCACTGACCACTAACCACTATATTAAATAAACCCTTTGATAATTCCGCGGTCAGATGATTTGATAAAGTTGATTATCAATTCTCTTTCGGATGTTTCAGGGATAGTTTCCAACACTTTAACGATGGCGTTGCTCGTGTTTAGCTTTGATTGGAATAGAATCCTGTAAACATCCTGAATCAGGTTAATTTGTTCGTTTGTAAATCCTCTTCTTTTAAGCCCGATGGAATTAACCCCGGCATAAGATGCCGGTTCGCGGGCTGCAATTACATAAGGTGGGATGTCTTTTGAAATTTTAGAACCACCCTGAATCATCACATGCGCTCCAATTTTGCAAAACTGATGTATCAACGTACCTCCACCCAGGATGGCATAATCATCAATTTCAACTTCTCCGGCAAGCTGGGAAGCGTTGGCAATAATTACGTTGTTAGCAACAATACAATCATGTGCCACATGAGAATATGCCATGAGCAGACAATTATCTCCCACGACTGTTTTTCCTTTTGCCGCGGTTCCTCTGTTGACGGTAACACATTCGCGGATAGTTGTATTATTCCCAATGATGGCGAGGGATTCTTCTCCTCTGAACTTTAAATCCTGCGGAATACCTCCCAACACAGCGCCGGAAAAGATGTTACATTTCTCCCCTATTCTTGTTCCCTCAAGGATGGTTACATTCGAAGCTATTTTCGTTCCGGCACCAATTTCAACATTTTTATCAATAAAAACAAATGGACCAATTTCTACATCAGGAGCAATAACAGCCTCCGGGTGAATCTGTGATAAAGGATGTTGTATCATTTCTTTTCCGTTAAATAAGTTTTTCTCAGTAGTTTTGCAAACTCGGTGTTTATTTTATGTCCGGGATACTTCGCTACAATCCTGCCTTTGATCGGTTTTCCCACCAACGCGAGGTCGCCTATCAAATCCAGCAGTTTGTGCATGGCCGGTTCATTTTCAAACTTAATTCCTCCGTTCAGATACCCCAGTTGTGAAGCATCCACGCGGTGCTGGTGAAGTTTCTCAGTCAGCTTGTCAACAGCTTCCTGCGACATAATTCTATCGTAAATCACGATGGCGTTTTTCAAATCTCCACCCTTGATTAAATTCATGTTTAATAAAGGTTCTATTTCGTGAACAAACACAAAGGTGCGGGCAGACGCGGTTTTGAGGTTGAAATCCCTCAAATCATCAAGTGAAGCCGTTTGCTCCCGCAAGACCGGAGAGTCAAATCCAATCATCACTTCCAACTCCAGTTTATCAGCCGGATAGGCTTTGATAACCGATCCGGATTCGGTTTTATATTCAATTTCATCGGTAATACACAGGAAATCCTTCTCTGCATCCTGAATAACGATGCCAACTTCCTGGATTTTATCTCTGAATAACCTGGCGCTACCATCCAGAATCGGGAATTCGGGGCCATCCACTTCAAATAAACAATTATCAATTCCGGCAGCAAAAAATGCCGCCATCGCATGTTCGATGGTGCTAACCTGAAAACGGTCATTTTTAAGCACCGTGCCACGAACAGTATCCCCGACATTTTCCGCCAGTGCTTCTATTGTCGGCTGACCTTCCAGGTCGGTTCGACAGATAACAATTCCATGATTAACAGGAGCAGGATTGGCCTTTAACGTGATATTCAGCCCGGTATGCAGTGCAATCCCTTCAATAACAAAAGAATCCCTGATTGTTTTTTGTTTCATCTTACAATATTATATCAGGAATTCTGTGATTTAGATTTAATAATCTGTTCCAATTCCCCTACTTTTTTAATTAGTTCATTAACCATTTTTTGTAACTCAGGTAAATTTTTATTTACGACGTAAGAACGTCTGAATGTATTAATGGGTACAGCAGGATAGCCGGAATACACCTGGTCGGGTGTATTGATGGAGCCGGCAACACCTGCCTTAGCTCCCAACCTGGTGCCATCGGCAATGTTAATATGTCCGGATATACCTACCTGACCGCCAAACATCACCCGTTTCCCTATTTTAGTCGAGCCGGCAATTCCTGTTTGAGAAGCAATTACCGAATCTTCTCCTATTTCTACATTGTGGGCTATCTGCACCAGATTATCAATTTTGACTCCCTTCTTGATTATGGTACTGCCCAGTGTCGCCCGGTCAACTGTTGTATTAGCTCCGATTTCAACATAGTCCTCAATTACAACATTCCCCGTCTGCGGTATTTTCTTATACGTTCCATCTTCTGACGGTGCAAAACCAAATCCATCTGAACCGATTACGGCATTCGCATGAAGAATACAGTTATTTCCGATAACTGTGCCTTCATAAATGCGTGCGCCGGGATAAATCAACACATCATCACCTATTACCACGTCATCAGCAATCGTGACATTCCCATGGATAGTGGCTTTATCCCCGATTTTTACCCGGGCGCCAACTTGTACAAAAGGACCAATAAAGGCTTCTTTACCAATTACGGCAGTAGCATCAATTGCTGATAAAGAAGAAATTCCTGCTTTATGAGGCTTACCGTTCGTAACCAAATTCATCAACACCGCCAATGATTCATACGCATTATCAACCCGTATCAACGTAGCTTTGATCGGTCTCTCAGGCACGAAATCCTTGTTTACTAGCACCACATCAGCCTGACAGTCATAAATAAAATGGATGTATTTTGGATTGGCTAAAAAAGTGAGTGTGCCGGGTTTACCGTCCTCTATCTTTGAAAAATCGTGTACACGAACATGAGGGTCTCCTTCAACTGTTCCTCTTAAAAATTCAGCTATTTGTCCGGCTGTATATATCATAAAAAAATTTTGGGCACAAAATTAATAAACAATTTCGATATAATCAGGTTTATACTTGTTTTTTCCGCATTCCCCTTTTACAAAAACATTAAAACCATGCTATTTTAATGTTAAAAAATATTGGCTTTGATTTTTAATTACCCGCGCTACACCAAGGCTACCAATATCTCTATCTCGCCCCTCAGGGGCCACTAACCACTATTAAACTCATATCTTCAGGTAACAAAAATAGTGCTTCATCACCTTTTTTGTTAATACCTGTATGTTTAACATATCGGAAGCCTCTGCAATATCTTTGATACTTCCGTCTTTCATCAGAATATTGATGTTATCATCTTCCGGACAGTAAGTATCGGTACTTACCACTTCATCCCCCATAAAATACCGTGCATCTTCCTCAGGAATATTGAACCGTTCCTTATATTTTCTCAGTGCTTCCTGTTGAACACATCCATCGGTGGCTTCTGTCCTGATTTCAACCTTAAATAATCTCCTGTTAATAAACGACTGACACAACAACGACAATACAAAATCAGGATGATCCGACCAGACTTTTATTGCAGAGAAAAAGTCGGAATCATCCAGCATGACAAAGTTTTCAAATGCCTTACCAGACCCGGAAAAATCAGCTAAACTGACTTTTTGGTACAGGAAATAATGCAAGGCCGGTGTTGCGAATAATTCGACTCCTTTTGATGCAAGCTCTTTTGCTCGTTTCAAAATATTCACCAGCATTTTTTCTGCCGCAACAGATGTTTTGTGCAAATATACCTGCCAGTACATCAACCGGCGTGCAACAAGAAATTTCTCTATTGAATAAATCCCCTTGGCTTCCACAACCAACTTTCCATCATGCAGGTTCAACATCTTAATAATCCGCGACGCACCAATAATGCCTTCGCTCACCCCGCAAAAAAAACTGTCACGGCTCAGATAGTCCAGCCTGTCCATATCCAACTGACCAGAAACCAACTGATGGAGAAATTTTTTGGGATAGTTGTTCCTGAATATTTCGATCGACATATCCAGTTTCCCCTTAAACTCCCGATTCATTTTCTCCATAATCAACAGCGATATTTCTTCATGACTCACGCCTGGCACTAAACTATGTTCTAGCACATGAGAAAACGGCCCGTGACCTATGTCATGAAGCAATATACAAGCCTTTACCCCTTCTTCTTCTTCAAAGGAGATAGGATGCCCCGCTAACCTGAGCTGGCTGATGGCTTCCCCCATCAGATGCATTGCCCCAAGCGAATGTTGCAGCCGGGTATGTTGCGCTCCCGGATAAACATAAGACGAAAGTCCTAATTGTTTTATTCTGTTTAATCGCTGAAAATAAGGGTGTTGTATGATATCATAAAGTAAACCGTCCGGAATATTTATAAATCCGAAGACCGGATCATTGATGATTTTTCTTTTTTTATTCATATTCTTTAAGCAAACAGGTAATATTTTTAACACATCTTAAGAGTCTCAATCAGCCACTTCCAGGTCTTTTGGGTTGACTGGATGCTTAAACGTTCATCCGGAGAATGCACTCCGAGCATCTGAGGACCGATAGAAATCATATCCAAGTGCGGATATTTTTCTAAAAACAATCCACATTCCAGTCCGGCATGAATCGCTTTTACCTGAGGGGCATCTCCAAAAAGATGCTGGTAAGCAGCTTCAGATTTTTTAAGTATAGCTGAGTCAACATTGGGTTGCCAGCCGGGATAGCCATCTGATTGAATTATCTCAGCGCCGGCAAGAGCGAATACGGCATATAACTGCGTTGCAATATCAGCTTTAGCAGTTTCTGATGAACTGCGCTGACTCGTGTTGATTTCGATCTGACGGGCATTTATCATCCTGACAGAAGCCAGGTTGGTTGATGTTTCGACTAAGTCCGGGATAGCACGGCTCATGGCAATAACGCCATGCGGACAAGCATAGAGCATCTGCAACAGGCGGTCAGAAAAAGTTTTCCGCATCACCTTGTCAGGTAAAACGTCCGATTCCAAGTTGATGCGGAGATTAGGTTCTATGTCTTTAAATTCTTCTTCAACGGTTGCAATATACACATTCAGCATCACACGGATGGTTTCCTTTTCGGCATAAGGAACAGCAACAAATGCTGTTGCTTCGCGAGGTATTGCATTATGCAGGTTTCCTCCTTCAAAAGAGGCGAGACGCACATCCATCTTCTGGTTCAGTTGCCAGAGATAACGGTTCAACAGCTTGATAGCATTGCCGCGTCCCAGGTGAATATCTCCGCCGGAATGACCGCCGGCAAGCCCGGAAACCATCACCCTAAAGCCAAAATAACCTGCCGGCGCCGGTTCATTTTCATAGGCAAACAGAGCCCTGGTGCCTATGCCTCCGGCACAACCGATAAAAATCTCACCATCATCTTCCGAATCCAAATTGATCAGCACATCACCCGTCAACAACTGCTTGCCGAGTCCGAACGCTCCTGTTAAGCCGGTTTCTTCATCCACCGTAAAAAGACATTCCAGGGGTGGATGTTGCAGGTTGTCGGCTGCCAGCACAGCCAGCATCATCGCCATCCCGATACCATTATCGGCACCAAGCGTTGTTCCTTTCGCTTTCACCCAATCCCCTTCAATGTAAGTCTGAATAGCATCAGTCTCGAAATTATGTGCGACATCTGCATTTTTTTCACACACCATATCGATGTGCGCCTGCAGGATCACGGTCGGGTTGTTTTCATAACCCGGGGTCGCTGGTTTGCTGATCAGCAAATTACCCGTATCATCTTTCTTAACTGCCAGATGATGATGCTGTGCAAAGACAACCAAAAAAGCGGCTATTTTCTCCTCTTTTTTTGATGGGCGCGGAATACGGGTGATTTGATGAAAATAATTCCAGAGTGTATGCGGTTGAAGTTCTGTCATAACGTGGTTGTTTGGTTATTCGGCTGCAAAGATAGCTAAAATTCTCATTCCAATGCGATTATTTAACGACCGAAATGCAGAGCCGGAATTTTCATCTGTCGAATATTATCCCTAAATTTGTGGCGTTAAACTCTCAACACAAAAGGACTTGCATGTTATTTTCTCAGATACTTGGGCAGGAAACAATTAAGGAACGTTTGATACGTACGGTATCAGAACAACGCATACCACATGCACAGCTGTTCCGAGGGCCTGAAGGTGTGGGAAAATTAGCCCTGGCGATAGCTTATGCGCAATATATTTGTTGCGAAAATAAAAAAGAACATGATTCCTGCGGGGTTTGTCCTTCCTGTGTGAAATATGCCAAATTAGCCCATCCTGATTTACACTTGGTTTTTCCTGTCATCAAGCCTAAGGACACGAAAACGGTTGTGTGTGATGATTTTGTAGCAGACTTCAGGGAGATGGTAATAGAAAGCCCATACTTCGGGGTAAATGAGTGGTTCTTGAAGATTTCAGGGGATGCCAAACAAGGCGTGATTTATGCCAACGAAAGCCAGGAAATCATCCGGAAATTAAGCCTGAAAACCTATGAATCAGAGTACAAGGTAATGATTATCTGGTTACCGGAAAGGATGAACAGAGATTGCGCCAACAAGCTCTTGAAGATACTGGAAGAGCCTCCTGAAAAAACAGTATTTCTCTTGGTATCCAATCATCCGGACGAAATCATCCCGACAATTTTATCGCGGACACAGCATATAAACATTCCACCGCTGAAAACCGATGACATTGTAACAGCTTTGCTGACCAATCCGGAGATTGAAATCACACCGCCTGATGCAATGAACATAGCCCGCATTGCGAACGGGAGTTATTTAAAAGCATTAAATCTGTTAAAAGAAGGGGATGAGCAAAAACAAAATTTTGACAGATTTGTTCATGTAATGCGACTTGCCTGGCAAGTTGGCAACCGGAAAGATTATGCTTCACTGAAGTCACTCAGAAAATGGGCTGACGAAATGGCGCTTTCAAGTATAGGCAGGGAAAGGCAAAAAGGTTTTTTGGCTTATGCACAGCACATGGTAAGGGAAAATTACATCCTTAACCTGAGAGAAACAGAACTAACTTATTTAAGTCAGTCCGAATCCGATTTTTCAACGAACTTTTCCCGTTTCATTCACGAACGAAACGTGGAAGATTTGATGGCTGAATTCGCGCTGGCTGAACGACATATAGAACAAAATGTAAATGCAAAAATGGTTTTTTTCGACTTAGTTTTAAAAATCATCATGCTCTTGAAAAGGTAATTATTATATGGAACATACACTCAATAGTTGCGGTTGCAGCATGAACAAAAAAGGATGTTGCCGGAATTCGCATCAGAAACTAAGCACATTCGACTGGCTGTGCGACCTGCCTGAAACCCGGCAGGACACGGATTACGTTGAAGTGCAATTTAAAAATACACGCAAAGCTTATTTTATCAACAGCGCTAATATTCCCCTGGAAAAGGGGGATGTTGTCGCCGTTGAATCATCGCCAGGACATGATATCGGGGAGGTAACCCTAATAGGACGGTTGGTTTTGTTGCAAATGAACAAGCAGCACATCAGTCCGGAAAGGTATGAAATCAGAAAAATTTACCGGAAAGCCAAGGA
This sequence comes from Paludibacter sp., assembly GCA_028703105.1. Lineage (GTDB taxonomy): Bacteria > Bacteroidota > Bacteroidia > Bacteroidales > Paludibacteraceae > Paludibacter. The sequence goes on from JAQVNN010000024.1 coordinate 9,092, forward strand.
AGCCGATATTGAAAAATACAAGGAAGCCAAGGCAAAAGAACAGGAGACGATGATCAAGGCGCGTCAGATTGCTGAAAGTCTGAAGCTGAACATGAAAATCGGGGATGTGGAATACCAGGGTGACGGGAACAAAGCTATATTTTACTACATAGCCGACGAGCGTGTGGATTTCAGACAGTTAATCAAGGTATTTGCCGAGACCTTCCGGATACGTATCGAGATGAAACAAATCGGAGCTCGTCAGGAAGCCGGCAGAATCGGCGGTATAGGACCCTGTGGAAGGGAATTATGCTGCTCTGGATGGATGACCAATTTCAACTCTGTGTCAACCTCAGCTGCCCGTTACCAGGATATCTCCATGAACCCGCAAAAACTTGCGGGACAATGCGGAAAACTCAAATGTTGTATGAACTATGAGTTAGACACTTACGTGGATGCCCTGAAAGATTTTCCTTCAAAAGAAATTCAGTTGGAAACACTGGACAACACCTATTATCATTTTAAAACCGATACATTTAAATCAGCCATTTCCTATTCTACCTCTCAGAATTTCGGGGCAAATGTGGTAACCATCAGCGCGGAAAGAGCAAAAGAAGTGATTGCCCTGAATAAAAAAGGAATTAAACCGGCATCACTGGAAGCAAAACAGGAAGAAGAAAAGAAAATTGATTACAACAACGTGGTAGGAGAAGACAGTCTGACCCGTTTCGACAATCAGAAAAGGAAGAGGTCAGGCAAAAGAAATCGTCCGGTTCTCAAGAAGAACAACCCTCAACATGCGCAATCAAAACAACAGAAAAGAAATGATAAACCCTCGGCAAATTAAATTTTGTGTTAGGGCTTTGCTTGTGACAGCGGTTGTTTTCGTGTCATGCGGCAGGCGACCTGAATACAACGAATTTATTCCGGTTGACTCTCAATCTTGGTCAGCGGATAGCAGTTGCGTGTTTACATTGGATGTGAAAGACAGCGTTACCCGGTATGATCTTTTGATCAGCATTCGTCACACCAGCGCTTATCCTTACCAGAACCTTTGGTTATTCATCGAACAGCTTTCTCCCGACAGCCTGATAACCCGCGACACCATCGCCTGTACGTTGGCTGATCATACGGGCAGATGGATTGGCACCGGAACCGGTACGGTTTATTTGTTGCCGGTGCCGTTCAAACAACAATTTCGTTTCAGTAAACCAGGTGTATATCAGTATTCCATAACACATGGAATGCGGGATAAGGGTTTAAAAGGGATTAACGCTATCGGCTTAAAATCAGAAAATCGGCATGGGAAAAAATAAACTGGCAAAATTTGCCGAAATGGAATCCTTTCCCCACGTGTTTCAATTTTCTTCGCACGAAATACGATCGGGAAAACCGGTTGAAAATAAGGGAAGATGGAATGAATTGGTTTTTAAAAACAACAACCCGGTTGTATTAGAGTTGGGATGCGGTAAAGGAGAATATTCAGTGGGACTGGCGGCCTTATTCCCTGAGAAAAACTTTATCGGGGTTGACATCAAAGGCGCCAGGATGTGGACAGGAGCAAAAGAATCTTTTAAAAAAGGCATAAAAAATGTGGCTTTTTTACGCACCAACATTGAGATGATTCATCACTTCTTTGCTCCCGATGAGGTATCGGAAATATGGCTGACTTTTCCCGACCCTCAAATGAAAAAAGTAACCAAACGTCTGACAGCAACCAACTTCATGCAACTATACCAGCAGTTTGTAAAAGATAAGGGTTTGATTCACCTGAAAACAGACAGTAATTTCATGTTCACTTATACCTGCGAGATGGTCAAAGAGAACGGGTATCCCGTAGTTGTTTCAACCGACGATTTGTATGCCTCGGTATCAGAAGATCCAATTTTAGGAATTAAAACCTATTACGAACAACAATGGCTGGACAGAGGCCTCACCATCAAATACATTCAGTTCAGGCTTGAAAAAAGAACTGATTTCTTTGAGCCGGATATTGAGATTGAACGGGACGCCTACCGCAGCTTCGGACGGAGCAAACAGCACCACATTCCTGTTAGGGCTTCTTCAACAAAATAAATTTATAAAACTGCGTAAATAATAAAAAAAACAATACTCTTATCAGATGACATTATATCCAAAATTGATTTTAGACGCTCTTTCTCACGTACGTTACCCTGGAACAGGGAAAGACATTGTTTCTTCCGGGATGGTGCAGGATGATATCCGCATTGAAGGCATGAAGGTATCATTCTCTCTTATATTTGAAAAACAAAACGACCCTTTTGTGAAGTCGGTTATCAAAGCTGCTGAAACAGCGATTCTGACTTATATCGGGGAAAATGTTGATATAAAGGGAAATATCACCCCAGTGTTGAAAGAAACTCCCAAAGCTAAACCTACTTCTATTTTACCCGGGGTTAAAAACATCCTGGCTGTTTTCTCGGGAAAGGGAGGTGTAGGGAAATCGACCGTCTCGTCAAACCTTGCTATTGCACTCGCGTCGCTGGGATATAAGGTCGGATTGTTGGATGCAGATATCCACGGACCATCAATTCCCAAAATGTTTGGCGTGGAAGATGCCCGCCCCTTCATGGAAGAAGTGGATGGCAACCAGATGATTATGCCTATCGAAAAATACGGTGTAAAGTTATTGTCCATCGGCTTTTTCGTGGATCCTGACAATGCACTTGTATGGAGAGGAAGTATGGCCAGCAACGCCCTGAAACAATTGATTACTGAAGCCAACTGGGGTGAACTCGATTTCTTCGTGATGGATTTGCCTCCGGGGACAGGAGACATTCACCTGACATTGGTACAGACAATGGGTATTACAGGAGCCGTAGTGGTCACAACCCCACAGGATGTGGCGCTCACGGATGCACGCAAAGGGGTGAATATGTTTACGGGTGACAAGGTGAACGTTCCGGTATTAGGTTTGATTGAAAACATGGCCTGGTTTACGCCGGCCGAACTTCCTGAAAATAAGTACTATATTTTTGGGAAAGAGGGAGGAAAGAGACTGGCAGAAGAACTCAATGTCCCGTTGCTTGGGCAGATACCTATCGTGCAAAGCATCCGCGAAGGAGGAGATGCCGGAAAACCTGTCGCGGTCGATCGGCATTCCATCTCCGGCATGGCCTTCCTCAGTTTAGCAGAAAAGGTGGTTGAGCACATTGAGCTCAGAAATAAAAACAAAGCGCCAACTAATAAAGTTGAAATTACCAAATTCTGATTTAACAAGGGTTACAGGCTGCTTTATCAGTAAAAAACACCCGTAAGCTGTTGATAACTTTCAATGTACGATGTCCCGTTTTGTTAATAAAAATATTTAATTATTACTATCTTATTGATTATTATGCCTATCTTTGCCTAATTTTTTAGGCATATTGTCTGAAAAAAGTTTGTTTTTAAGTATGAAAAAAACTTTTCTGCAATTCCTGTTTATACTGATTTTTTTAGCTTGCTGCACTGCTTATGTGTCGGCGGGAGCTTCACAATATGGAAGATGGTCGGTTGTAGGATATACGGGTGTTAACAGATTTGATGGGGACATTGACCCCCAATACAACACAAAAGCCATACTTAAAAGTCCTAATCTTGATTTCTCTGTCGATTATAACTTAAGTCCTACTTTTGCATTCGGAGTTAATATTGGCGGGCTGATATTTAATCAAGAAGACATCAATGAATCCTTTAGTTCGGGGGCTGTATATACCTCAACGCATATTACCATTGACATGCTCAGCCTCCTGAACGGCGCGAAAAGCAAAAAATGGAGCGTGCTGGGAGGTGTAGGATTGGGTTTATCTGGTTTGATCCAACCGGAATACATCTCCGGTCGTACCGGAGGCGCTCTTGATCCCAACAATAACGCCATTATTTTTCCTCCTGCCTTTTACATCCTGCCTCTCAGTGGCAGCATCGAATACAATGTCAGCAAAAGATACTGTTTGGGGTTAACTTTCAGAATGGTTTACACGAATACCGATAATATTGAATCTTCCCACCGGCATGAATACAGAGACACCTGGCAAAATTTAAGTCTTACTTTACGGTATAAACTTCTTTCTACAGACAATAAACACTTCCGGGATGAGATTTTCGAACGACAGGAAGAGCCTTCGCTTAAGTTGATCAGCAAATTACAGGAAGACATCAACAGATTATCTGCCCGCATCGATAGTGTGGACAATAAAACCGATAATCTGGATGAACGCCTGGTTAAACTGGAAGGAATCCTTTCGAATGATGGTCCGGATACTGATAAAGACGGGGTACCCGATGTCAGAGACCTGGAACCCAACACGCCTCCGGGAACACCAGTTGATTTCTGGGGCAGGAGTTTGCCTGCAAAGGTTGTCAAAGCTGATGACTTATTATCGGTTTACTTTGATTTTGACAGCATCGAATTGGATAAAATTGCGCAAATTACCCTCGTGAAAGTGGCTGAAAGAATGCGTAACAACCCTTCACTCATGCTTGAAATCAGGGGATATACCGACAACTTGGGAACCAACACCTACAATCAACGCTTGAGTCAGCGCCGGGCCGAGCAAGTAAAACTGCAACTGGCAAAAGTGTATGGAATCGCGCAAAACAGAATGGTTGCTAATGGCAAGGGAAAAATCAGCAATCCACCTGTGAAAACCCTGATGAACCGCCGTTGCGATTTCTTCTTCAGCGAATAAAAACAGTTGCCGGTCTCCAGTTGTGTCGCTACCTACGGCAGCTCCGGGTGTGAGTGGTTCACTTATCTCAGCCAGCAAACTTACTGATTACTAAACTCTGCTTCCTCCGGAAGCTGCTTTCCGATTTCCGTTCTCCGCTAAATCCATCGCTTTGTGATGTCTTGAAACGATTCAACCCTTCTGTCCCTGAAAAACGGCCATATCCTGCGCACAGTTTCTGTTCGTGTCATGTCGATTTCAACTATCAGATTTTCATCCTGATTGTTGCTAGCTTGTGCCAAAATTTCTCCCTGCGGTCCGGCGACAAAACTATTGCCCCAGAACTGGATGCCGTTGGTAGTTCCCGATGGGTCTGCTTCGTGACCGGTACGGTTGCAGGATAACACATGCAAGCCATTGGCAACTGCATGACTGCGCTGAATGGTCACCCAGGCATCCTTTTGTCGCATCTTTTCTGCTTCCGGGTCGGTACTTTCCCAACCGATGGCAGTGGGATAAATCAGTAAATCAGCACCGGCCATGGCCATCAGGCGGGCAGCTTCGGGGTACCACTGGTCCCAGCAGACCAATACGCCGAGTTTTCCGATGGATGTTTGGATGGGTTCAAAACCCAAGTCGCCCGGCGTGAAATAGAATTTCTCGTAATAAGCAGGATCATCCGGGATGTGCATTTTGCGGTACTTGCCCGCGATGCTGCCGTCTTTGTCCAGCACCACAGCTGTGTTGTGATACAATCCCGGCGCTCTTTTTTCGAATAAGGAAAGGACGATAACCACCTGATGTTCTTTGGCAAGCTTACTGAAATATTCAGTGGACAGACCGGGTATGGTTTCGGCCTGATCGAAAACAGCCGGATCTTCGGTCTGGCAAAAATACAAACCATTGTGTAACTCCTGCAGTACTACGAGCTCTGCTCCTTGTTTGGCGCAGGCGATGATGTTTTGTGTCAGTTTGGCTACATTCGCTTCACGCGAAGCCGAGTTTGATTGTTGGATTAATGCTGTTTTCATATTTTTTGTTTTTATGTCTAACGTCTAACGTCTAATGTCTAAAGTCACTTGTCGTCGCTGTCACTATTCATTATTCACTATTCATTATTCACTATTAGTTATTCGCTCTTCGCTTTATACGTATTGCATCGTCACGCAATGCAACGATCCGTGTTGTTTGATTAACGGCAAACAATTGATACCAATGATTTTACGGTCAGGAAATGCCTGTTCAAGTTGTTTCAACGCAATTTCATCTTTGGGTGACTGATAAGTCGGCACTAAGACTGCACCATTGATGATTAAAAAATTGGCATAGGTTGCCGGTAATCTTTCCCCAGCTTCATATACCGAATCGGCCATGGGCAACGGAATCAACCGGTAGGGAGTACCCGAAACAGTTTTGAACTGGATTAATTCCTCTTCCATTTTTTTCAGTTCTTCGTAATGCTCATCCGTTTCATCTTCACATTTTACATAAGCAATGGTGTTTGCATCGCAAAAGCGGGCCAGGGTATCGATGTGACTATCCGTATCATCTCCAGCCAGATACCCGTGGTTTAACCACAGCACCCGGTGCAGGCCGAAATAATCCTTCAGTTTGGTTTCAACATCTTCTTTTGGTAAATCGTTGCGGTTGTCCGAAAGTAAACAGGTAGAAGTTGTTAGCAAAGTTCCTTCTCCGTCCGATTCAATGCTTCCACCTTCCAGTACAAAATCAAGGCAGTTTCTGTAAGTCACGCTGCTGTCGAAAATCATCTTATCATATAATGCTTTCGTAATCTGATTATCAAGTTCTGCTTCAAATTTCTTTCCCCAGCCGTTAAATGTGAAATCATATATCACCTTCTTTCCGTTCTCTAACACGGTAATTCCTCCGTGATCCCTTGCCCAGGTATCGTTGGAGGGTAATTCCACAAGAGTGATTTTACTTAAATCAGCATCTTTCAGCAATGTTTTAATCTGTTTTGATTTCTTGCAAACAATCAGCATTTTTTCATGCTGTACGATATGACGGACTATCTCAACAAAGCATTGATTTACTTCGTCGAGCATATCCACCCAGTCGGTTTGCTCATGCGGCCAGGTGAGTTGCACAAATTGCTGCGGCGCCCATTCGGGCGGTAGTTGTTTGCTCATCATGATTATGGCACAAAAATAACAAAAACTACACACCCAAAATTATTTTCGCATCAATATTCAATTTATTATGTATGTTGCGGGCTACTTTTAATGTAGGTTCACTTTTTCCTGTCAGGTATTCACTAATACGGGAAGGGCTTACGCCCAGTAGTTTGGATAATTTTATCTGGTTTAAATTCATCTCAAACATCCTGAGTTTTAGCATTTCAATTAGAGTTGGGGCCTTCATCGGAAAGTATTTTTCTTCATAATCAGCAACGACATTAGATAAGATATTTAATTCAATTAAATATTTGTTCTCCTCAGATGTCTCATTGTCAACAAGTTTTAATAACTCCTCTATCCTTGCTGTGGCTACATTATATTCAAGTTCTGTATTAATTTGTGTCATAATTTAAATGTTTTTGCAGTCAGTTTTATCATATAATGCATGTGATCCTATAAAACGAATATACACCATTTTGATTTTAAAAATGATGATTACTACCAGCCTGTATTGATTACCTTTAATATTAAAAACAAACCTGTTATTTCCAATTGCATCGACAGTTTTAAAATCTTTTTTAATCTCTGCAAAATTATTCCAATCTGCTTTGTGTGTCTTTGAATACCATTCCTCAAGTGCTGTTTTTGAGTCTGCATGCTTCATATAAAACAGCACTATTGCTTTTTTAGTTATAATTCTCATAATTATGGCTTTGATTAGGATGCAAAAATAATATTTATGTTTTGAATTTCAAAACATTATTTTGATAAACAGAACTCATTTTGCATTTCATTGTTTAGTTTCACCTGACACCAGACATCAGTCAGCAGAAAAAGACCGGCGACTGGCGACTGGCGACTGGCGACACATATATCAAAAAAAATTCCTATTTTTGCATCAAAAATAACAAATCATGGGAAAGGTACTTATTATAGGCGCCGGAGGCGTTGGAACGGTAGTGGCTCATAAGGTAGCTCAGAATCCGGATGTTTTCACGGAAATCATGCTGGCGAGCCGCACGAAATCAAAGTGCGATGCGATTGCTGCAGATGTAAAGAAACGTACAGGGGTAACGATACAAACTGCTCAGGTAGATGCGGATGTCGTGCCTGAGCTGGTGAAACTTTTCAATCGTTTCAAACCTGAGTTGGTCATCAATGTGGCATTGCCCTATCAGGATCTCACCATCATGGATGCCTGTCTGGAGGCAGGTGTTAACTACCTGGATACCGCTAATTACGAACCAAAGGATGAAGCGCATTTCGAATACAGCTGGCAGTGGGCTTACAAAGAAAAATTTAAGAAAGCCGGATTGACGGCCATTTTAGGTTGCGGTTTTGACCCGGGCGTTACGAGTATCTATACAGCTTATGCAGCCAAACATCATTTCGATGAAATACAATATTTAGATATTGTGGATTGTAATGCAGGTGACCATGGAAAAGCGTTTGCTACTAACTTTAATCCCGAAATCAACATCCGTGAGGTAACGCAGAAGGGTAAATACTGGGAAAACGGTCAGTGGGTAGAAACTGAACCGCATGAAATTCACAAGCCACTCAACTATCCTGAAATCGGGACGAAAGAATCCTACGTGATTTATCACGAAGAACTGGAATCGCTGGTGAAAAACTTCCCGACGCTCAAACGGGCACGTTTCTGGATGACATTCGGTCAGGAATACCTGACCCACCTGCGCGTAATTCAGAACATCGGGATGGCACGCATTGATGAAGTCGAATTCAATGGGGTGAAGATTGTCCCCATTCAGTTCCTGAAAGCCGTGTTGCCTGATCCGGGTGAACTGGGAGAGAATTATACCGGTCAGACCTCCATCGGTTGTCGCATCCGTGGATTAAAAGATGGAAAGGAAAAGACTTATTATATATATAACAATTGCAGTCACGAGGAAGCATTCAAAGAAACCGGTGCACAAGGGGTTAGCTATACCACCGGCGTACCGGCCATGATTGGTGCGATGATGTTTTTCAAAGGCGAATGGCGCAAGCCGGGTGTTTACAATGTCGAAGAATTCAATCCCGATCCTTTCATGGAAAAACTGAATATCCACGGACTTCCCTGGGTAGAACTGCATGATGTGGATCTTGAATTATAATGATCTATTTACAGTTATTCATATCATTCTTTAAAATCGGCGTATTTGCCTTCGGAGGCGGATACGCCATTATAACCTTAATCCAGCACGAGATCATGACGTATGGCTGGATGACACAAAGTGAACTGACCGACATCATTGCTATCTCACAAATGACACCTGGACCTATCGGGATTAACTCGGCCACTTATGTCGGTTATGTTGCTTCCGGAAATATCTGGGGTGCTGTTGTTGCTACTTTAGCCATCACCCTTCCCTCTTTTCTGATTATGATTGCCATCACCCGATTCTTTATGGTGATGCAGAAAAACCGATATATGCAATATGCCTTACAGGGCTTACGACCCATGGTAGTCGGTATGATTGCCGCAGCAGCCATCCTGCTGATGAACCGCGAAAATTTTATTGATTACAAAAGCTACATCCTGTTCGGACTAGCCTTTGTGGCTTCCCTGTTTTTCAGGGTGCATCCGATTTTGATTATCATTGGAGCAGGGGTGCTGGGGTTTGTATTGTATTGAAGCAGGTTAATAGCGGAGAATGGAAAGCGGAAAGTGGTTGGGGTTAGTGTAAAAACGGTGAGCGGAAAGCCATATTGTATTAGCTTCCGTAGGAAGCTAAGTTTAGTAACCAGTAAGCTTGCTTACTGGACTAGGAAGAACACCCAACCACACCAGAGGTTGCCGTAGGAAGCGACACTTAAGTGAACAAAAGTTGGCTTCCTATGGAAGCCATAACCCAGTGCTGTACGCGTCCCAGCCAGCAAGCTGGCTGGTTACTAAATTATGCTGCCTCTGGCAGCAAGAATAACAGACTTATGTTTGATAAAAGCAGCTTCCGTAGGAAGCAAAGTTTAGTAACCAGTAAGCTTGCTTACTGGACTAGGATAACTACTCTAGCATATGGCTTCCGGAGGAAGCCAACTAAAACAACCACTCAAAAAGATAACTATCCTGATACTCAACTTCAAAAGCTTTTAACAACTCCATATACTCCTCCCTGAAACTAACTTTTTTGTGATGTGTTTCCTGATTTAGTATATATTTACATACTGCATCGACCTGAGATTTTCCATATGAAAAAGCACCAAATCCGGTTTGCCATTCAAAATGGGTCCGGATAAGCTGGTTGCTGTTGATAAATAAACTTGTTGATGATTTGATCTTTTGGACTATCGAAGAGCAACTGACATCAGGTTTCATACTTAGTAATAAATGTGTGTGATCCTGGTTACAAAAGATAGACAATGGTTTGCATTTATGATTTTGCGTTATTGAAGACATGTATTGTTCTACACGACTTTTAATCTCGGGTCTGATTAAAGATTCACGGTTTTTAACTGCAAAAACAAGTTGTACATAGAGCTGGGTGTAAGTGTTAGCCATACAGATAAAATTTTAGGTTATAAAGAAAGGACAAAGATATATTTTTAACAACAAAGTCGCAAGTTAGCTTCCTACGGAAGCCATATATATAGTCACCTTTCTTTTCCCAGTAAGCAAGCTTACTGGTTACTAAACTTTGCTTCCTACGGAAGCTCCGTACGGTGAAGTAGCGCCATAACCTAGTAAGCAAGTTTGCTGGTTACTAAACTTTGCTTCCTACGGAAGCTCCGTACGGTGAAGTAGCGCCATAACCCAGTAAGCAAGTTTGCTTGTTACTAAACTTTGCTTCCTACGGAAGCTAAAACATACAAACCGGGGTTCCGCTATGCACTATCCGCTTTTTGTTTTGTGCTCTTTTTACACTTCCCCACCAATCAAATATACCGTATACCCCACATACATCGCCAGTAATAACCCCGCTTCCCATCTGTCGAGCTTTTTCTTCTTTCCTGAAAACATGGTCAGGAACAACAACACGGTTCCGAAAATGAGCAGGTAGATATCCTGATTAAATCTCAGCGAAAATGGGATGGGGCGTATGAGTGAACTGACACCCAGGATAAAGAAGATATTAAAGATGTTCGAGCCGATGATATTTCCTACGGCAATGTCGTTGTTCTTTTTGATAGCAGCAACGACAGAAGTGGCCAATTCGGGCAACGAGGTTCCGGCTGCCACGATGGTCAGTCCGATGAGTGTCTGGCTTACTCCCAGGGCAGAAGCTATTTCGACAGCACTATCAACGACCAAACGGCCTCCGATGACCAACAAGGCCAATCCCAGCAGGATGAGTCCCCAGATTTTCAGGTTGCTGTAATGAACAACCGTTGTTGAGGTTTCAGGTATATTTCCTGTACGCAGTTGTTTATATACATAATAAAGGAATCCAGCGAAAAACAACAGCAGAATTACACCATCGAGACGCGACAATCCAATGCCAGAATCAGCAAAGAAGTCATTAGCTAAAAAGAACAGTAAAATAGCTGCTGCAAGAGAAAAAGGGATTTCTTTCCAAACAGTACTCGACTGCACCACCAGCGGGGTAATGAGGCCTGCAATACCCAAAATCATGAAAAGATTAAAATTGTTACTTCCGATAATATTTCCATACACGATTTCCGGGTGATTTTCAAAAGCTGCGAAAGCATTGACAACCAGCTCGGGCATGGAAGTGCCGAAAGCCACAATCGTTAACCCGATGGCCAAATCAGATACCTGATGTTTTTTAGCCAGTGCGGTAGCACCATTAACAAGCCAGTCGGCTCCCTTGATCAACAGGACGAAGCCGAGAACCAAAAGTGAGGTTTGTAGTAACATGTTTTTTTATTGTCTCCAGTCTCCGGTCAAACGGAGAGCTGAAAGCATTTAATTGTTTGTAAAAGAATTTAGAAAAGAAAATTTTATACCACAAAAGGCACAAAAGAAAAAATAAGGAATCACAAAAGTTAAACTTTTAAACCTTAAACTATTCACTTTTAGCTATTCGTTTTCCGCTTTCCGTTTTCCGCTAAAATTAATCCTTCGATTTCTTCAAAGTCAGATTCAACAAGGAAAACCCAAGTATCCCTGAAATTACAGATCCGGTTATGATACCTAACTTGGCATTATTTAATATTTCGCTTCCGAGTGGATACGAAAGTCCTGCCAGAAATAGAGCAACCGTAAATCCAATTCCTCCCAGCATCGACAAGCCGACCAAATTTGACCAGTTTATACCACTGGGTTTCCGGGATATTCTGAGTTTGATTGCCATCCAGGTAAACAGGAATATTCCAATTGTTTTACCCAGAACCAATCCTACCAACACACTCAGAGAGACACCACTGAAAAGGGAAATGTGCGAAAGATCGAACACCACACCGGCATTTGCAAACGCGAATAAAGGCATAATGATATAATTCACTAAGTCGTGCAGACTATCTTCAAGTCGTTGCAGCGGACTAACCACATGGTCAGAAGCCGCTTCTATGCGGGTTAAGTATTTAACCTGCGTATTGGTCAGCACAATGCTTTCTTCTTTCTGATTACGTATCGTTGATTCAATCACATGTAAGTCCTGACGCAAACCATCCGTGAATTTCTTCAAATCGATATACGGTCGCGCAGGAACAGTAAAGGCAACCAATACCCCAGCGATGGTTGGATGAATACCCGCTTGCAAGAACAGATACCAGATTGCTAATCCATTGATGAAATAAAACAATTTATTGTTTACCCTCAAGCGGTTACCTACAAACAATACTGCAAAAAGCAGCAAGGAAAATCCAAGGTACAAAAACGAACTCGCTGTAAATTCACTGTAAAAGACAGCTATAACGAGGATACCTCCGATATCATCAGCAATAGCCAGTGTCAACAGGAATATTCTCAGACTAGCCGGAACCCTTTTACCAAGCAAACCCAACACGCCGAGAGAAAAAGCGATGTCGGTTGCCATGGGGATAGCCAGTCCCTTCATTTCTTCAGGTGAGAAATGCTGCGCTTTCCCTACAACAAAGAAAAGCACAACCGGCATAATCATCCCACCAACAGCAGCGATGATGGGTAATATTGCCTGACGGAAAGAAGATAATTCTCCTACTAAAACTTCTCGTTTGATTTCCAGCCCCACAAAGAAAAAGAAAATTGCCATGATGCCATCATTAACCAATTGTAAGAGGGTAAACCGTTCACCATGGTGACTAAGCAAGTTAAAATTTTCTACCCCGATAAAGAAGTCAAATTTCCACAACGATTCATACCAATCTCGCAAAGGAGAGTTAGCAATTACCATCGTTACAATGGCCACAAAAAGCAACAGCACACCCGGATTGGTACGAGCTTTAAACTTGTCGATAAAACCAAAAAACTTAGCAAAGTTTTTATTACGATACACAAATTCCATAAAATTCAAAATTAAATTGTTAATAGTCTGTCCTTTTGAGGCTTTTATGGTAAGTCTTAATGAGGATCTTTTTTAGTCTAGTTTCAGCACAGCCAGGAAGGCTTTTTGCGGAACTTCAACGGAACCAATTTGTTTCATGCGTTTCTTGCCTTTCTTCTGTTTTTCCAGTAACTTTCTTTTACGGCTGATATCGCCCCCGTAACACTTGGCGGTTACGTCCTTGCGAACAGCCTTGATGGTTTCACGGGCAATTATTTTGGCGCCGATAGCAGCCTGAATGGCAATGTCGAATTGCTGACGGGGGATGAGCTCTTTTAACTTCTCACACATCCGGCGACCGAGCGAAACGGCGTTGTCAAAATGTATCAGCGATGAAAGGGCATCTACCGGTTCACCGTTGAGCAAAATGTCTAACTTGATGAGCTTCGATGGACGATAACCATGGGGATGATAGTCGAACGAGGCGTATCCTTTGGAAATACTTTTTAATCTGTCGTAAAAGTCAAACACAATTTCACCCAAGGGCATGTCGAAAATCAATTCCATGCGGTTCCCCGAAATATAATCCTGTTTGATAAGTTCTCCGCGTTTATCCAGACAAAGGGTCATGATTTGACCGATATAGTCGGTGCGGGTGATGATAGAAGCACGGATATAGGGTTCTTCAATCCGGTCGATGAGCATAAAATCAGGCAATCCGGAAGGATTATGCACTTCGATCAGTTCGTCTTTTTTCGTATATACTTTGTAGGAAACGTTCGGAACCGTGGTTATCACGTTCATGTCGAACTCACGGTCGAGTCGTTCCTGGATAATTTCCATATGCAACATCCCCAGGAAACCGCAACGGAAACCAAAGCCCAGCGCCACGGAAGATTCCGGTTCGAAAGTCAGCGAAGCGTCGTTGAGTTGCAGTTTTTCGATGGAAGAGCGTAAATCTTCAAAGTCTTCGGTATCCACCGGATATACACCGGCAAAAACCATCGGTTTTACTTCTTCGAAACCGGAAATGGCTTTTGCACACGGACGTGTCACATGGGTAATGGTGTCACCAACCTTTACTTCTTTAGAGCTTTTAATACCCGAAATAATGTATCCTACGTTTCCGGCACGAAGTTCCTGCACCGGAACCATATCGAGACGGAGAATTCCGATTTCATCGGCGTCGTACTCCTTCCCTGTAGCCACGAATTTCACCAGATCTCCTTTACGAATAGTACCATTGGCAATCTTAAAATAGGCAATAATACCCCGGAAAGAATTAAATACCGAATCAAAAATCAGGCATTGTAGTAGAGCTTCAGGATCTCCCTTGGGCGCAGGAACCCGGTGAACAATCGCTTCCAGGATTTCTTCCACTCCCATACCGGTTTTTCCGCTGGCCCGGATAATATCCTCCGGTTTACAGCCCAATAAGTCCACAATCTGATCTTCCACTTCCTCCGGCATGGCCGAATCCATATCCATCTTATTCATCACCGGGATGATTTCCAGGTCGTGTTCGATGGCCATGTATAAATTGGAAATGGTCTGCGCCTGAATTCCCTGCGTAGCATCAATAATCAGTAGCGCACCCTCACAGGCAGCAATGGAACGTGAGACTTCGTATGAAAAATCGACGTGCCCCGGGGTGTCAATCAGGTTGAGAACATAATCCTCCCCATTCAGTTTGTAGTTCATCTGAATGGCGTGACTCTTGATGGTGATACCCCGCTCCCTTTCCAAATCCATACTATCCAGCACCTGTGCCTGCAGGTCTTTATCGAATACAGTTTTTGTGTATTCTAACAGACGGTCGGCCAACGTACTTTTACCATGGTCGATGTGGGCAATGATGCAGAAATTACGGATTTTATTCATGAAATGTTATTGCAAATTTTTGAGCTGCAAAAGTAGTAAAATTATTTGTATTTTTTAGTCTAACGTCTAACGTCTAATGTCTAACGTCTAATGTCTAAAGTCGCCAGTCTACGGTCTCAAGTGTCTGGAGTCTGCTGTCCGAGGACTTTAGACCTTAGACGTTAGACGTTAGTCAGGCGACATTATGTAATTTTTACGAATCTCCTGAGTTCCCTATCATAATTAAATACCTCGCCGGTTTCGATGATGTAATACCACCCCAGGATATTTATTTTACCTTGTTTGTAACGTTCTTTGATATAGGGATAGGTCAGCAGGTGGTTCATTTGCTCCACGATGTTGAGTTGCTCGGTCATCAGCGATCTTTCCACTTCGTCAGTTGTTTCCAGTGCTTCCACCTGTTCTTTCACTCTTTCCATCAGTTCCAGCCATTTGCGGGTATGTGGAATGCCGGAGGTTTCGTTTTCATCCGTGTAGATGGCGTTGCAACCACCGCAATTGGAATGGCCGCACACGATAATATTTTCCACATTCAACGCCTGTACGGCATATTCAACAGCTGAAGTCGTCGCCAGATATTCTTTTGACTCACGATACATGGGAACAATATTGGCGATATTGCGAATTACAAACAGTTCACCTGGCAAGGTACGGGTAATAAGATTCGGCACCACCCGTGAATCGGAGCAACCGATAAACAGCGTGTGTGGCTTCTGACCTTTCCCGATTTTGCGGAAATGTCTTTTTAATTCTATGTAATCATTGGCCAAAAATTCCTTGACCCCGTCGAAAAGATATTGCATATTTTAAGATGTCAAAAGTCTAATGTCTAATGTCTAATGTCTAATGTCGGCAGTCTGGTCGCTTCGCTACCTACGGCAGCTAACCACTTGTCAATGCCTGAAATATATTGACCGTTTTTAGAGTATAAATTAACTTTAAAAGCGAGTCTATTATGGCACATTTAACACAATTAAAATTATCACAGTCCGAGCGTCGGCGACGTCATTTT
>JAQVNN010000109.1 GCA_028703105.1 Paludibacter sp.
TTTTTTCCACTTTCCATTTTTTTTGGAAGCTAAAGCTACATCCTGATTTGGATAATTTTCCAGATAATTATCAAGCAAATCAAATATACGCGTTACTTTCATATGATATCTTTTATGTATTTTTATGTTATTCAAATTTAATGAGCCATCAAAAGT
Source organism: Paludibacter sp. (assembly GCA_028703105.1). Taxonomy (GTDB): domain Bacteria; phylum Bacteroidota; class Bacteroidia; order Bacteroidales; family Paludibacteraceae; genus Paludibacter. Next base: position 157 of record JAQVNN010000109.1, read on the forward strand.
AGAAAAATTTATCGAATATTCATAAAAATTTATTTTTTAAACAACACGCGAAATGCTTCCTCTACTTTCTTCACCCGGATGATTTCCATGTTGATGTTGCCGAGGTTGAGTCCTTTGAGGTCGAAATTGGGGATGATCATTTTGGTGAAACCGAGTTTTTCGGCTTCGCGGATGCGTTGTTCGATGCGGTTGATGGGACGTATTTCGCCTGAAAGTCCGACTTCACCGGCCATGCATACATGCTTTTCGATGGCAATATCTACATTAGAAGACAGGATGGCGGAGATGACAGCCAGGTCAATAGCCGGGTCGTTGACTTTGATACCGCCGGCAATATTCAGAAAGACATCTTTTTGTGCTAATTTGAAACCCACGCGTTTTTCGAGTACGTCGAGCAGCATATTCAGGCGACGTAAGTCAAAACCGGTTGAGGAACGTTGGGGAGTTCCATAGGCGGCAGAGCTTACAAGCGATTGCACTTCAATCAAAAACGGACGGATGCCTTCCACGGCAGACGCGATGGCTACCCCACTGAGTCCTTCGTGGTTTTGTGACAATAACAATTCCGACGGGTTGTTTACTTCCCGCAGTCCGTTGTGCTGCATCTCGAAGATGCCCAATTCGGCTGTGCTTCCGAAACGGTTTTTGATGGCTCTCAGAATGCGGTACATGTAATGTTGGTCGCCTTCAAACTGCAACACTGTATCAACAATATGCTCCAGCACCTTTGGACCTGCAATACTGCCTTCCTTGTTGATGTGACCAATGAGTAAAACAGGTATTCCGGAGCTCTTACAGTATTTCAGTAAAGCCGCGGCACATTCACGCACTTGCGACACAGAGCCGGGAGAAGATTCAATGGTTTCGGTTGACACCGTCTGGATGGAATCGACCACCACCAAATCAGGATTGATATTACTAATGTGTACAAAAATCTGTTCGAGGGAGGTCTCGCTGACTACATAACAATCCGCCACATCAGGGTTTAACCGTTCAGCGCGCAGCTTGATTTGTTTGACACTCTCTTCTCCCGAAATATAGAGTATTTTTTTGTTGCGGATGTTCAGCACCACCTGCAACACGAGGGTTGACTTACCAATGCCCGGTTCGCCGCCAATGAGCACGAGCGATCCGGGAACCAATCCTCCACCCAGTACCCGGTTCAGCTCACCCGAATGTGTATCGATCCTGCTTTCTTCGGTTGTTTCCACTTGAGAAATCAACACCGGCTTCTCCTTTGTCACCTGAATACCCGCCAGCTGGATGCTTTGTTTGCTCTCTTTGCTGATGATTTCTTCGACATAGGTGTTCCATTCCCCGCAGGACGGACATTTCCCTATCCATTTCGGAGAATCGTTGCCGCAGTTTTGGCAGACATATACGCTCTTGGTTTTTGCCATGATACATTTTCAAACCTGTCAGGTTTTAAAAACCTGACAGGTTTATTTTTCATTAAAACGCGTCAATGATCGCTTTGAAATCAGCCACTTTCAACGAAGCGCCACCAATCAGACCTCCATCCACATCGGGATTAGCGAATAATTCTTTGGCATTACCGGCGTTGCAACTTCCTCCATAAAGGATTGAGCAGTTATCAGCTACTTCCTGACCGTATTTGGCAGCGAGTGTCTGACGGATAAAGGCATGCATTTCCTGTGCCTGAGCAGCAGAAGCCGTTTTACCAGTTCCAATAGCCCATACCGGTTCGTAAGCCAGTACAATTTTACCGAAATCTTCAGCAGATAAAGCAAACAATGAATCTACAATCTGTGCTTTTACCACATCAAAATGTTTTTCAGCTTCTCTTTCAGCCAATACTTCACCGATACAGAAGATAGGAGTCAGTTCGTTTTTCAACGCCAGTTCAACTTTGGTTTTCAGCGTTTCAGCCGTTTCGCCATAGTATGCGCGTCTTTCTGAGTGACCTAAAATCACATAATTCGCACCAGTCGATTTCACCATAGAAGCTGAAATTTCACCTGTATAAGCGCCAGATTCCTTATCAGCACAATTCTGAGCAGCTACTCCGATTTTGTTGGTGTCGATGGCAGCAGCCACGCTGGCAAGGTGGATAAACGGCGTACCGATTACCACATCACAATTCGGTGTTACACCTTTCAATGCGCCATTCAGTTCTTCAGCCAACGCCAACCCTTCCTGTAGGGTTTTATTCATTTTCCAGTTACCTGCTACAATGTTTTTTCTCATTTTTTTGTTTGATATTATATGTTTGACAATGATTTTGTTTGATTTATACTCTACAGACCTGTCAGGTTTTTAAAACCTGACAGGTCTAATTGTTTCATCATAAACGTTTTCCATTCCATTTCCCCCTCACCGTTCCATCCACAATTTTCATCATCCCGGGATTAGCCCGGATCATGGTTTTGAGGGTAATCGGGTCGGTCTTATAAAAAGGGAATGTCAGCCCGTATTTCGTTTTAAATTCCTGAATATCGTGGGTGGAAGAAGCCGTCAAGGCATAGACTTTCACCTCCGGATGTTCTTTTAGTTTATTTGCGACAAAAGCTTTTACTTTTTCGATGCCATTTTCTGATGTTTTTTGCAGATCGTACATGACGATTAGATAGGTCGTACCCTCGTAGCACAACACTTCATGCGTTACATCCTCAAATTCAGCCGTCAGAATCACCAAGTCGTGGATAGGAGGTTTGTAGCCTTCCGAAACCAGTTTGGTTTCCTGGCTGACAAAAGTCCAGCTGGAATCCGGCAAATCATCAATCGAAAATATTTTCTTCACCCCTTCTTTCTCGTAAACGAAGTTATATTCATACACATCAGCCGGTGCATCATCAGGAACTTTCATCGCATCCGGGATATTCACACCGATTTTATACGGACGAAAATCCAGCACAGGCAAGTGTGTCAGGTTATATACCATAAATCCAAAAGAAGCAACGACAAAGACAATAACAAAACCACATTCGACTTTAGGCAGGAAAATTTTATTGATTTTTTTTTGATAAATCAGGAGCAGTAAAGTCAGTATAAAAAAGAAAACATTTTTGTAGAAAGTCATCCAATTGCTGATTTTCAGCGCATCGCCGAAACAGCCACAATCCGTAACCGGGTTATACAAGGCAATGTACAAGGTCAACGGTGTCATGATTAACATAAACACGAAAGCCAACCAGGACGAGAATTTGAATTTCACCTGAAAAACGAGGTTCAGTCCGATAAGCAATTCGATAGCAATCAGCAGAAAAGCAGCCGGAAAAGCCAGGAAAGTCAGTCCGGCCCATATTCCATCAAAAGCTGTGAGGTAATCTTCAATTTTGTAAACCGTACCCAGCGGATCCACCGCTTTCACGAATCCGGAGAAAATAAATACCAGTCCGATGAGCAGTCGGTTAGCATGCAGCAGAACCGGAAGCGTACCGAGCAATTTACCCGAATTCTGGGACTTTGAATATTTTCGTCTTCTTTTCAAAAATTTTCCTCCATTTTTATCAAACCGAAGACTGCATAGTTAATCATGTCGAAGTAATTGGCATCGATACCTTCCGAAGCAAGGGTCACTCCCAAATTATCCTCGATTTGTTTGGTGCGGTTGATTTTCATCAGGATTAAATCCGTATAAGACTCCATGCGCATGAACCGCCAGGCTTCGTCGTAATCATGATTTTTAGCCATCATTAGCTCCTTTGCCTGCTGTATATACTTGTCGTACAATTGCATGCCCTTCTCATAGTTCAAATCATCCTTGTCCGACATACCAAGCTCAAGCTGAATCAATCCGATGACACCATAATTCACAATGGCAATCAGTTCCGAGCGTATTCCTTCATCCACTTTCGTCACACCTTTTATTTCAATGCTCCGGATGCGGTTGGCCTTAATGAAAATCTGGTCGGTGACCGACTGCGTACGCAGGATACGCCACGACGCGCCGTAATCCTTCATTTTCTTCGTAAATACATCTCTGCAAATGGCAGCGACCTGGTCAAATTGTTTGTCGGTTTTGCTCATACAAGAAGGTTTTTTTCGAGCAACAAAGGTACAATTATTTGTTGAATTGAACAATGGAAAATTTAACAGTCGAAAGTTAGCTGTCAACAATCGACGGTCAGAAGTATTGTATTAAAGTTTGAACTTTCGCAAGTAAAATAACTTGCTAATTTATAAGGAAAAATTATTTCAAAAGGCCTTCGTTTTGATTAATTACAAATGACTGATGAGGGGTCAATGGGAGTTACGATTTTTTTGATAGCTTTGCATCATCAAACTTGAATGTATGATGCAAACAATCGGACAATTCAACGACAGCTACCCTCCCATCATCGACGGTGTAGCCATTACCGTGCAGCAATACGCCCGCTGTCTGCACAACAAGGGCGAACAGGTTTGTGTGGTGACACCCAAAGCGCCTGATTACATCGATCAGGATCCCTTTCCGGTGTATCGATATCCCTCAGTACCACTGATTAACAGGGAGCCTTATCGCCTCGGGTTGCCGGATTTCGACCTGGCATTTCAAGCAAAATTAGAGAAAATTCCTTTTTCGCTCATACATGCGCATTGTCCGTTTACTTCCGGACTGTTGGCACTAAAAATTGCCCGTGAGCGGAAAATTCCCTTTGTCGCATCCTTTCACTCCAAGTACAAAGATAATTTCGAGCAATCGCTTCGCTCCAAAGCCATCATCAAGCTGATGATGCTGGAACTGGTCTATTTTTATAACCAGGCCGATGAAGTATGGATTCCGCAGGAAGCAGTGGAAGATACCCTGCGCGAATACGGTTACAAAGGGAAAGTGGTGGTTATGAATAACGGGAATGATTTCAGTTCGGAAACAGAACCTGAACTGCTCCAAAAAATCGCCCGGCTGAAATTACACATTCCGGAGGATGAACTGGTATTTCTGTATGTCGGCCAGCTGGTCTGGGAGAAAAACCTCCGGCTTATCCTGGAAGGACTGGCACAATGCGACCGAAAGTTCAGGATGTATTTCGTGGGTACCGGTTATGCCGCTGAAGACATGAAAGCACTTGCCTCCAGACTGAACATCAGCGACAAGGTATTTTTTACCGGCATGATATCCGACCGGAATGTGTTGTGTGATTATTACGCGACTGCCGATTTATTTCTATTTCCTTCTTTGTACGACACCTGGGCATTAGTCGCCAGGGAAGCCGCTGCTCTTTATACACCATCACTCATGATTCGTGGTGCAACCGCCGCCAGTCAGATTATCGATAATTACAACGGATTTCTGATCAATAACAATCCCGTTTCGCTGGCACTTAAACTGAAAGAATTGTCATTACAACCAGATTTACTGAAAAGAACCGGTATCGATGCCGCTCGAACGCTTACAAAATCATGGGAACAGATTGCAGAGGAGGTGTTGGAGCGGTATGAGCAATTGATAAAAATGAAAAGCTAAAAACCAACCTTTCTGCTACACAACTGATATTAATCGCTGTCCAATTTCATGAATAGCAGCAACTATTTTATCACGTTTATCAGAGCGAGCTGTACGTACTCCGGACATATAATGATATAATTGTTTTTCATTAATTCCCGTAGCGCGTGAAATAGCAGCTCTGGTAAGAGTTCCATCTAAAAGATGAAGTAAAGCGCGTGTAGTAAGTTCGAAATCAAGTTTATATTCTGCTTGCATACATGCTGGAACCTCATTGACATCAAGTCCCTCCTTATGAAATTCAAGAGCAGAAGCATAGGCTTCTTTTATAGCTTCGAAACTACCGGCAGTAGCTACACAGCCGGGTATCTGGTCGGATACAGCTCCGTAGTTATCCAACCAATCTACTGTAACTTTAATAATCTCCATAATTTTGTTATTTACAAGGTGAATCTTACCATTGTGCTTGTTTAAAAATACTACTTAACAAAAACTGAGACATTACTTCGTTTGGCTTTCCGTTGACTGTAACCATCCCTTTTTTTATTGGATGTTTGTATTGCCGGTGGCTGCCTTTTTGTCTGTCGAGATACCACCCATCATCTTGAAGCATCTTAATAACAGTTTTTGTTTTTAATTTCTCCATAGTTGTTATAGTTTAGCAGGGCAAAGATATAATTAATTATATCATTATGCAAGTTTAGGATAAAAAATTGTTTAATTTATGTTTTAAGGAGTAGAGTTTTACAATCTAAAAT
>JAQVNN010000110.1 GCA_028703105.1 Paludibacter sp.
GCAACATTCTAGCAAGAATTTTGCATAGTAGAAATAGAATAGGTGCGATAAATGCATAAGCAAAAGGCCACATGAGGGGATAAATATATAAATTCTGGAGCCCTTCACCTAATAAAGCCATAAAAATCCCACAAATTATTCCAGCTGCAAAATTACGTTCAAAATTATACCACAAAGTTTCCTTCCACAAAATACTGCGAAAATCTCTTAACCATGTAAATTTTCGTAAAATAATTGTACTTGCCATCTAAATATATTTTTAAACTTCGGTAATGATTGTAATACTCAAAACAGACAATAAAGAAATCTAAATTATGCAAAAATATACAAAATAGTTTGAATGATAATCATATAATCATAAAAATATTTCCGTAAAATATTTTAATTCTTCATAGTCTTTTATTTTTTACCTAATTTTTTTTCATGGATTTTTTATAAAACTTTTTCCCATCCAATATTTCCCTATCCAATTTCATTTTTTCTTCTTTCAATCTCTCCTCCTGCTCAATCAGTTTTGCCCTTTGCTTCACATTTTCTTCAAAAACTTCCACCTGTTTACGAAGTTCTCTTATTTTCTTGCTGCTCCGGTTGAAATAGAAAAGAGTATCCATTGTGGCAAGATCATCGGCTGTGGCGTTTCCTTGCATTTGGATATAACGGTATTTTAAATCGTTATCGGAAAGTGTGCTCATTTGGTTTTTAAGCGAATTGACCCAAACGGCTAATGCCAGTGTAATTGCCGTCAATGAAAAGAAAAGGACCATCCCGAATGTGGATGTGGGAGTAAATTCGATTTTCCGTTTTTCCTTCCGGATAAGTGATTCTATTACTGCCAGCTTTTCCGATTGGTTATGTTGAAAGGTTTCAAGTACGGTTGTGAATTCTGAAAAGTCGTTATTATCGCTCTTTTCAGGCTCTTTTTGTCCGATTTTTTCAAGTTGTCTGGCATTGTCGTCCAGTTTTTGGTTGATTTCTTCAAACATCATCAGGATGTTTTCGTTGGTTGCTGTTGTCATAATTATAAATTGTTTTATGTTTTATGTTTAATGATTTAATGATTTTGTTATTTTGCTATTGAATGATTGATTTATAAACGTATCCTGCTTATCCTTACTCTGCTCATCCGGGCAAACTTTTTGGCTCTCATCCTTTTGATGTAATCCGCAAGGGTAGCATCGTAATGCGGGCCGCTTGGCTCGAAAAAGGATGCGAACGTGCTTGCCAGAAATGAGAGTAACGATTCCATAGTGCCGATTACCTCGTCCGTTAACGATGGCTGATTGTTCAACATATTGTCCAACTGACGTTCGGATGCCTGCAACGCTTCAAGAGCATTGTCTTTGATTTCCCGGTCTATTTTCGAATAACTGCACTCTCTGTCCACCTTAGAACCGTTGATGTTGATACCGTCCTTTTCGAAGATGATTCCCTGAATTTTGTTGGTGCTTCCGCTTGTTTTGAACCGGAACGTTACTCCGTCTTTTTTTAACTGTTTTTCCAGTTCTTTCCACGTTTTACTTTTGGGAATGGCTCGTTTCAGGGCATCGTAAATCTCGTACTTGGTTTTGTCGTACCCGATCAGCCGTTCCCGGTTCACGTTCTCTTTTCCGGGTGCTATGTACAACCCGTGCTTTTCGGTCAGTTCCCGGCATATTTTAGTACTCTGGTATTTCTCGTTTTTATCCGAAATCAGCTTTCCGTCGTTGTCGATGCGGTTGATGCATAGATGCAGGTGCGGATGTTTCGTGTCGTGATGCCTTACGATCAGGTATTGGGTGTTTTTTATGTCCACCTGCTGCATATAGGCTTCGGCAATCTCCACCATTTTTTGATTGGTTAATTTGCTTTTGTCCTGTTCGGAAAAATTCAGCGAGATATGCAGTACCGGTTTCTTTACTGTCGGATGCAGGGATGCCTGTAACTCAAAACCTTTTACGGTGAGTTCTTTCGGTTCCATCAGTACCCCTTCGGCTTTCAGTACTTCTGCCTTTTCTTTCTTGCTCAGCATATACCCGACGGCGCCGGAGAAGCTGCTTCCTTTCACTATTTTCGCGGTCATGGCTGGATGTCTTTTATCAGTTCCTGTATATCCGTCAACAGTTTTTGTCCGGTGACTTCTATGTTCCATACACCCTGAATATGTGCTTTGTGGACAAGCTGGTTCAGGTTGTTTCCCATGCTGCTCAAGTGGCGCATGGCATCCGTCTGTTCTTTCGTGAATCGCTGCCTGATTTCTCCGGTAAGGATAAACTCCCGGATGAGATCGCAACGGTTTTTTCCGGCTGTGCGCGACTTGCTTTTCAATTGCAGATATTCATTCGTGTTGAGTTTTAACGAGAGGCGGTACTTGCGTTTTTCGGCCAGACTTTTGGCCGGGCGTCCGCCTTTTTTGGATGGATTATTCTGTATCATTTCAGTGCTTATTTTTAAGTGAAAATGGAGACCAACGGGATGAAAAAACAGGTTTGATTGGATCGAACCTCTCCTTGCAAGGTATAGCACAAGCAAGCTTGGCTCTACCCTTGCTTCGTTCAAGGTTTCGGGCAGCCCGAAACACAAACTTGCTTCTTACTTTCTTTGTGCTGCACTAATGGCTTTCATCATAGCGGAGATTACCTGTTTTTTCATCACATTTTGTGCGGTCTTTCTAAAATTTTACGGTTTGTTTTCAGCGTTTCATCCGCCTGTTTTTCGGGATGATTTGAGCGGGTTTCTGCCGGATCATCTGCTTTAAAAAATCGTTTAAATCGTTGTGGTCTGCATACATGTTGAAGCAGTCGGTAACGGGTAGTTTCAGGTTTTGAAGTTTTTGAACGGCTTCTTTTCCCGATTTGTCGTTATCGAGATAGGCATAAATTTCTGTATGTTTCGATAAAAACGGAATGGCTCTTTTCAGGTTTCCGGTACCGTTAAGCACCACCGTTGATCCCGATGGAAGACTTTTTTCTTTCATCGGATATAAGGTCAGGTAACTCAAAAAGTCCATGAATCCTTCAAAAAGATTACAAACCGTTGTGTTTCTGTCCAGGGTTGTTATTGCTTTGGGCGGATAACATCCCTGGAATTGGGAGTTTCGAAGTTCAAATCCGCCTTCGTCGTTTCTAAATCCCAATGCGGAATACTCTCTGTCGTTTACCCGGTAGTAAACGGCTGTGAGATATTCTGCCGACAGTTCTCGGGAAATGCCTCTTTCCCGGAGGTAGCTTTCGAGGTGGGGCGAAAGAAATTGTTCAACCCGGATCAATTTCATCCGTCCGACCGATTCCGACGGGGAAGAAAAAGCGGTCTTGACGATGGGAGGAAAGTCGGCTTTTTCTTCCAGTATGTGCATCGCTTGCGATAAAGTACAGTCCTGCATCTTCATGACCAGATCGATAATGCTTCCTCCTTCTCCACTGCCGAAGTCGTACCACAGATTGGCTTTGTAATCTACTTTAAAGCTCGGATGGTGTTCATCGCGGAACGGACTTTTATACATTCCGTAGCCGGAATATTCTTTACTTGGATTAATTCCGTGATTTCTCAGGTAATCCTTTATGGATATGGATTTTATATCTTTGGTTTGCATAATTCAAGATTTTAAGGGTTATTTTCTTCGGCTATTGCCTTTTAATGTGATAAAGTTGAACATCATTTTCAACCGATCGCCAATCATACTGCCGTAAAAATCATCGGAAGAAAGGGTTTCCAACGTGAAATTGGTAGTACCGTGTGTTATGGCTCCTACATCGCTTCGTTCGAATAACAGTTCAGAAACCGGTCGAAGTATATTCCCGAAATACTGAACGGTTTTCGGTTCTCTGCCGAATTCATCAATAATTATCGGACGAAGTAAAAAAGGGTTGTTGGATTGTTGAATAATCCGTTCTTGTAACTCCATCGATTTTATAAAAGAGAGTATCGGAATTATAAAACTTTTCTTTGCGATCTGGTTGTGAATAAGTGAATATGTTTCAAAAACAATCGATTTCCCGCAACCAAATTTTCCCTGCAACATAATTCCTTTGTTTAAATCTCCGCAGAATAGTGGGTTGCAAGTGGCATAATAAAACAGCTGCTCGATTATTGGCTCATTGTTTGAATCAAAAATAAATTTTGCATTTTTATTGCGGGACAATAAACAGTAAGTTCCAAATTCTGAGAATAACTCACGAAAGTCGGCATAGGCAAGCGGAAGTGCCTGCCGGCGTTGTGCAGTTCTTTTTCTTTCAATGTTGATCATTTCTTGAGCACCATTTTGAAGTGAACACAACAATTCCTGATCAGTCGAAATCACTTCCTGTACTGACAAATCCTTTTTTGTTTCCATAAAAATTGATTTTTTTGTCTTTGTCTTTTGTATTAATAATGTGAAATGTAGGGTTAAGTGAGAATTTAGGTTTCAGAATCTGATACTTAGTTTTAACCTTATGTCCACCTCCGGGAACAAATTCAATTAACGATGCTTCTTTAAGTCTGTTGCGTGAAGATTTTAAGACTTGGCGCGAAATATTGACATTTGCCATCATTCTTTCATCGGCATATTCCAACCATTTCGGCCAGTAGGAACGATTAGCCAAATGAAGCAGAAAAAAATACAACCGGGTTTCGTTTCCGGTAAAATTTTGATGTTCATCAATACGCCAGAAATTGTTAATCAAGTCGAAGAGATTCATCGCTACTTTTTTTACTTGTAAGAGCGTTCACCTTTTCTGCCGGTTCGTATAGCCTCCACATCGGAAGATTTATATCTTTTTCGTCCACCAAAAGGAAATGATTTGATATAACCGGTTTTCTCCCAACTCCATAAAGTGGAAGAATCAATTTTAAGGATGGATAATACTTCTTTGCGACTTAGAAATTCTTCGGGTTGAGAAGTTTTGGATATGTGTTTTTGATTACCCGTTACCTCTTTAATGATTTCTCGTAAATCTTCCAGTTTGAGCGTAACACTTACATTCGCACCAGAATTCAATAAATCTTGATAGTTCATAATCGAAAATTTTTAATGTTGTACAATAATTTGCTTTCGGACTCCTTTGAATCCGATGCAAATAAAAAAAGAGATAATTTAGAGACCAAAATCACTTGAAATCTCTTGAATATCTCTTTAAAATCTCCGAAAACGAACGTTTTTTATTGGTTTTGTTCTTTTAAATATGTGGGAATATCTTCGATTATGGAAATAACTTGGTTTTTAGTTTTGTGTTTAAGTTTTCCTTTTATATAGGAAAAATCGAGTTCTTGCATTTCAGCAAAAACTCCTTGAAGCCACGGAACAACATTTTGTTTTTCGTATTTGAAAAAGTTTGTCATATTCCACCCGAAACGCATCAAATCGTTATTGTTTTGTGTTTTTGTTTTAATGGGTATACAATTATCAGGCAATGGAAGCCTTCGCGCATAACATTCAATGTATTTTTCAAGTTGCAGAAACTCGTTATCCGAGACGAGAAGCGCAATGGATAAGCGAGAATATGTGAGAAAAAGATTGATTTTCTCGTTTAACTCTGCTATTTGCTGCTTTTCAAAATTTTGCCTCGACTGATTAACTTTTTCTAATATTTTGATTTTATCTTCAAATACATTGTGTTCAATAATTTTGGTGATTGGTTTATCTTTTTGCAGAAATATTTTCATAATCCACGGAATAACTACGTGAGTTAATGTTGCCAAAATAATTAGATAGATAATCAGACATATACCAAGAATTATCACAAAAGTCAAGTTTGCAGTTCCGATATCAAATCCATTGTCAAGAGCAATCAGCCTGCCAATCACAGCTATTGTCAGGCCGACTACAGCAACCATCAGCAATAATATAACATGGCTATTGATTTTGCGGTAGTCCATAATTTACAGTTCATTTATTTTCCAATAGCCACCCCTATCACTGCCTATTCGCTCTACGACGCCTTTTTCTTTAAGGGATTCAATGTATCTATAAACTGTAGTCGTGCCAATTTTTAACATTTGAGCAAGCATACGTCTAGATATGTTGTTGTTCTTTTTTATAAGTGCTAAAATTTCTATTTCACGTTCACTTAAATCAACTCCATTATCTGCACCATTATCTGCACCATTATCTGCACCATTATCTGCTTCATCTGCACTCATTACGATAACCTTGAAAGTGGTAATATCATCGAAATTAAAAACAGCCAACCCATTTTTATTCGCCGCTAATTCTTCCTGAACCGTTTCAATACCTCGTCCAAACTGATTGACATAGCCCAATGTTTTCATTGCAACGGCTATAACCGGATTGCGGTAGTCAGTTTCATTGGGAAAGTT
>JAQVNN010000111.1 GCA_028703105.1 Paludibacter sp.
TGCCATTTGGTGCTCCGGCAAGAATAGTCTGGGCTTCCGGTGCAGCCAGGATATTGAAGTTTGAATCCACCAATAATAATTCCAACTCCAGATTCAATGGTATTGAATTGAAAATTTTTGCTGTCAACTCAAGACCTCCGGAATTCAGGTTTATTTTTTCGAGTCCCAGATTCACATCGTTGATGGTATCTCTCAATACGATACTCAAATCTTTACCGAAGGTGAACGGAATCGTGATGTCATACTTCACTTTGAGTCTGTAATTGGCCGCTAGGTCAATAAAGTGCTGGTAACCGGCATCTATTGTTGGTTTCAAATCAATTTTGACTGAATCAGGAATTGGGTTGAACAGCTTTTCGATATGCGTTTCATAAAATTTATACTCAGTAGGCATACCCGCATTTGTTGGAGCATACCAATTGAATGTTTTTACTGTTTCAGCAGGAGAATTTGCTTTCGGCAGGCTGAAACTGAGGTCTATCTTGTCGTCAGTCTGAGCAGTTCCGTTTTTGAACTTGGTCAGAGAGAGTAACGTATTGACCGGAATACCGATATTACTTTCTGTTTTAAGTGCAAGCACCGGATTCGAAATATCGAGTACCACATCATCACCCCGCATGAAATCAGGCAGATCGTCCAATGCCAGGTTCGGAATGTTCATCTGGTCGCCAAAGTCAACATTGAATTTGCCATATACCGATTTGAATTCAAGTCCTTTTAATGTAACCTTAACATTGACAGAGATATCTTCTCCGTTTAAATCTTCACTGTTGATAGTCGGATCATTAACTGAAACGCTAACGTCGAAGTTCACTGTGTCGTTGATAGCGAGTTGACCGTTCAGATTTGATGCATCAAATTTAAGTCCTTTCAGGCCGACTTTTTTCGTAAGTTTACCATCAACAAACGGTTGGGCAATGATCAGTTCATTGTTGGTGTTTACCTCTCCTGCCGTGAAGTTCAGTAATTCAGGAAACTTAATTTTCAATTCAGCATTCAGCGGATTAGCTCCCAGATCAGGCATGTTGCTGATGGCTATTTCCAGGTCGATTTCCGCACCTTCTTTCAGCAGGATGCTATCTAATGATACAATTTCAGCAGGGATATCATTTATTTTCATGTCGAGTACGGTAGAATCTTTGAATGTTGCTTCCAGGGTCTTCATTTGAATGGAAGTCGATTCTATGGCCATATCAGATACCGTAGCAACAAAAGATAACTTTTTATCTCCAAGCGCTTCAATGTCAGTAGAGCTAACCGTTCCCGGTTCCAGGATGATTTTTCCTCCAATATTGAATGTGTCTTTTAGCACAAGTTTCCCGTTATCCAGATCTTGATTTATATGCAATGCTTTCAATTTCAGTTCAATGAATTCCGGAATGTCACCGTTTATTACATAGGTGTTGTTGTCCAGTTTGGGTTCAAACTCGTACAAATCGCTGAATTGGAGAGTTATATTTTCCCCTTTCAGAGACAGAGAGGAAGGTAAATCCGGTTTGTTGATGTCAATACGAACATAGCAAGCCGGTTCCTGTTTCACATTGATTACGCCCAATCTTGCCACCTGGTCGGCAATGTCAATTGAGTATTCAAGTGCAACATTGCTCGATTGCATGTCTTTTTTTATCTGGTTTGTTGTTACAGAAGCTGAGTTCAGTTTGATAGCTTGATCCAATTTTATTCTTACCCCCGGATTAGGAGCTTCGATAATACTTTTACTATCCATGCGACCATTGATACTGATTTGACCATTGTATGAAATACTGTCGCTCCAACTTAACTTTCTTTTTAAATCTAGGTCTTCAATAATTGGTACTTGAGACAGGTCAATTTGAGTTAAGTCAAATTTTATCGTTATACCTTCATCCGGATTGAAATTTTTGTCAGGAACAGAATAAGTTTGTCCGGCAAAGTTTGAGAATACAAAATTGCTTGGGAAGGTGATGTTAAAATTCTCAATCTTATAACTTGACTCTTTCATCACCGGCAGGTTAGCAGGTTTAATGTTGATAACCAGGTTGGTGTCAAGAGGATTAGTTTCATCCTTTCCAATATACACCGTATTGATGGTATTAATTTCAGCAGGTATATTATTGTTATCTATGTTGAAGGGGGATGAACCTCTCAGGGGTTCAGTAAAGGTCGGAATGTCAAAATCCATATTATCAATCGTCATTTTTTTGATTTTAACAGTAATAACCAGTCCTATTGCTTTAGCATCTGCTATCTTATTTGCAAGTACGTCACCAACTGCTGATATTTCACCCTTAACTTTTACAACTTTTGATATGTCAATAATATTGTTTTGAGCAAATGGAAGATTGTGAAGAGCAGAAATAGGTATGGAATCTTTTACTTCATAGTTATTGGTAAACGAGAGTTTATGTTTCTCATTTTTTTCTCCATCAAATTTAATTTCTCCGTTGGATAATAAAGGATTGAATAAAAATAAATTTGTAGGATCTATTGTTATATCAGGAGTAAAAATGGTCGTTGATGGACTCATCGTTCCAGCAACATTTTTTAATTTTATTGATATTTCTAATTGTTCACCCGGGACATCAATCTGGTGAATTTTAGTAATTTTATCCGGTACATTAATTTCATAATTTATGTCAATTGAAAGAGTGTCGTTGTTTTTATCTAATACAGGAATAATTGTCGTTGGAATAGAAATAGGTTCTGGGTTGTCGGGGATATTATTGTTAGGGTCAATAATATTGGCAATAAGACTGTCTTTACCTGTTGTTTTATCTATGCTAGCAACTGACAACATGTCTTGTGTTAACTTATATTGAGCAAAATTGATAGAGATGTTTTTATCCAGATTTACTTTCGGAACAACATCTCCAATCTCAATTGTAGGAATGTTCATGTTTAGATTCTCAGTTCTGTTGAACCCCTCAATGACAAAATCACTCATATCAATATCGCCGAAGTTGACGGTAGTATTTTGAGAAAACACCTGATCAGCAAATTTTAGTTTATCAACATCTAAATCTTTCAGTACATCCTCTAAAGTCAGAGAGTCGGAAATGGTCATACCGTATCCGCCATCTTCCAGTGTTTTGATAAAATCTAAATCATCCTTACTTAAAAAATCCGCCAGGAGAATGGTATCCGTGCTCCCAATTGGCAGGGATAAAGAATCGCCTCCAATGCTAATTTCCTTGTTAACCCCTTTAGCCATATTGTACATAGGGTCCACACAAGAATTAATCAGTAGGATAGCTGTAAAGAGCATCATGATGCCCAGTGTCTTTAGCATGCTAATTTTCATAATGTTATTATTTATGGTTGAAATAAAGAGTTGATAAATTTAAACTTATAACAGAATTGTTTGCAAATTTAAACAATAATCCTAAAGTTAAACAATAGAAGCTGAATTTTGTTCAAAAAATATTTGATTGTAAAAAAAACCTACACATACCTGTGTAAGTTTTTATGAAGCAGAAAGAGAAAATTCATGTGAATATTGTCGGGATGACTGGATTCGAACCAGCGACCACTCGCCCCCCAGACGAGTACTCTAAACCGGACTGAGCTACATCCCGCGCTTAAATTTGCGACGGCAAAAGTACAATAAATATTTTAATTTACCAATAACCACTAATTAAAGTTCCTTCTCCGATAAATACCTTTCCACCTCAATCGCAGCCTGGCATCCGGTTCCGGCAGCGGTAATAGCCTGACGGTAATGTGGGTCGGCCACGTCGCCGGCAGCAAATATCCCGGGTACATTGGTTTTAGGTGTTCCGGGAATCGTTTTGATGTATCCCACCTCGTCGGTTTCCACCCAGGGTTTGAAGATATCTGAGTTCGGTTTGTGACCGATGGCTAAGAAGAACCCATCAATCTCAATGTGTACCTGTTCTTCATCAGCTTGTCCGCGACGTTTAACCAGATTAGCTCCCTGAACTACTTTCTCACCGGTTAATCCGAGTGTTTCATGCTCAAACAAAACTTCAATTTTGGAATTTTTAAATACGCGTTCCTGCATGATTTTAGAAGCACGTAAGAAAGGCTTACGCACAATCATATATACTTTCTCGGCCAATCCGGCTAGATAGATAGCCTCTTCACAAGCCGTATCGCCACCTCCTACAACGGCAACCTTCATCTTGCGATAGAAGAATCCGTCGCAGGTTGCACAGGCCGATACCCCTGAACCGGCATATTTGGTTTCGTCGGGTATACCGAGATATTTGGCCGTAGCACCGGTTGAAATAATAATGGTGTCGGTTTCAATCACTTTTTCTCCGTCAACAGTTACTTTGTACGGGGCTTGTGATAAATCAGTTGCGGTAACATGCCCGTAACGGATGTCGGCGCCAAAACGCTGTGCCTGTTTGCGAAGATCGGCCATCAATTCCGGACCGGTAGTTCCTTCCGGATAACCCGGAAAGTTTTCTACTTCGGTTGTGGTGGTAAGCTGACCACCCGGCTGCATACCTTCATATAATACCGGCGCTAAATTCGCCCGCGAAGCATAAATAGCGGCAGTATATCCTGCCGGGCCAGATCCGATGATCAGGCATCGTACTTTTTCTGTCATATCTTTTAATGATGTCTGACGTCAAACGACTAAAGTCTAACGTCTTATGTTATTTTTGTTTTATTTTTTTGTTATTCATTTTTAAAGCTTCAGATTTAAGATATTTGTCGTTTGACTTTAGACGCTAGACATTTGACATTTGACGTTTGACGTTTGACTTTAGACGCTAGACGTTGTTTGACTATCTCAAATCATTCATAACCGCTCCCTTGTATTTTGCTTTATCAAAAACAAACATACCTGGGTTGACTGCTACATTTTTTTGATAGTTTTTGAAAGTCAGCTCGTTTTTCAATCCGTTTTTGTATGCTATACTGATAGCATGTAAATTTCCGGACGTCTTATTCAACTGAATTTCTACTTTAGAAAAATCGGTTTTTTTGTTGTTGGGTGTGAGTTCTACGATGTGGTTGGTCTGATTTTTCATTTTGCTAAACTGAATTCTACTGACCGATTTGAATGCTGAAATGATGGCAACCGGATTGGTTGCTGCAAGTTCTTCTTCCGTTGGTTCAGTAATATTGACTTCATTACTGGCTTTTAAGTATGCCCACTGGGTTTTACCGTCAAACCACACTGTCAACTCATCTGTTTCCAGGAAAAACCGGTTTGCTCTCAAAACAATCGTTCCTGAAATCTGCTGCGAATTTACAGCATTTTTTTCTGAAACTTTCAGCGTGAATTCCGAACGAATTGCCTGAGTACGGAAAGAATCGGTGAATTTATTTATAACTTGCTCTGCATTAGGGTTATGCTGGGCGCTTATAATGAAAATCGAATTTATAAATAGAAATATAGAAAGTGTGTATTTTATCATTTAATAATTTTCTTGTATGTCCTTACTATGACTTATATGGTTTTAAAATCAGCGCAACTGTTTCAAAATCTGTTCCAAATGGTATTCATCCATCACGAGTACCTGGCGTGCCTTGCTGCCTTCATTGGGACCGATGATGCCTGCAACCTCCAGTTGATCCACTATTCGTCCTGCCCGGTTGTAGCCGATTGAAAATTTACGCTGGATGTTGGATGTCGAACCTTGTTGTGAGCTGACAATCAAACGGGCAGCTTCTTCAAACAAAGGATCTCGTTTACTCATATCGATGCTGTTCATGTCGAGACCTTCTCCTTCAGCGCCAACATATTCGGGAAGGTAGAATGCCGAAGGATAGCCGGTTTGCCCTCCAATATGGTGCACGATATTTTCTACTTCAGGGGTATCCACGAAAGCGCATTGTACACGAATCAGTTCGTTTCCGGAAGTAAAAAGCATATCTCCCCGTCCTACCAGTTGATTTGCACCGGGTCCGTCGATGATGGTGCGGGAATCGATCATGGAAGAAACGCGGAAAGCCACCCTGGCCGGGAAGTTTGCCTTAATGACCCCGGTGATGATGTTCACTGAAGGACGCTGCGTAGCAATGATCATGTGAATGCCGATGGCACGCGCAAGCTGGGCAATCCGGGCAATTGGAAGTTCAATTTCTTTTCCGGCTGTCATGATTAAATCGCCGAACTCATCGATTATGACCACAATGTAAGGCAGAAATTTATGTCCTTTTTCAGGGTTTAATTGTCTGTTGATGAATTTTTCGTTGTATTCCTTGATGTTACGCA
>JAQVNN010000025.1 GCA_028703105.1 Paludibacter sp.
GTTCGAATCCCGCCCGGATCACCCCAAAAATATGCAAAGCCAACTTCAACTCATCCTTACGCCGGAACAAGCGTATAAGGAAGACCTGCTTAAACAAAAAATCTCAGCGAAGCTTAATGTTCCCGTCAACAGGATAGCTTCTGTCAGAATCATCAGGAAATCTATTGATGCGCGGGCGGCTTTTCCCAAAATCAACATGACTGTTGAAGTTTACCTGGACGAAAAACCTTCCAAAATAAAATTTTCCAAAATATTTAATTATCAGGATGTTCAGGATAAAGAGCCTGTATTGATTATTGGTGCCGGACCGGCTGGCTTGTTTGCTGCCCTGAAGCTGGTGGAACTGGGAATGAAACCCATTGTCCTCGAGCGTGGGAAAAAAGCAGAACATCGCAGACATGACATTGCTACGCTAAACCGGAATAAAGGTATCAATCCGGAATCCAACTTTTGCTTTGGGGAAGGCGGTGCAGGCACTTTCTCCGACGGAAAGCTATATACCCGCTCCAAAAAGAAAGGAAATGCGCAGGAAATCCTGGAGATATTTCATTATCATGGCGCTGCCGAAGATATTTTATTCGATGCACATCCGCATATCGGCTCCGATTTGTTGCCGGACGTGATTGCCAACATCAGCAATACCATCACCTCACACGGTGGGGAGATTTATTTTGAAAAGAAACTGACTGAAATCATCCTGGATGGAAATCAGATTAGAGGATGTAAAACAGCTGATGGAACTGAATTCAATGCAAATTATCTGATTCTTGCAACCGGACATTCAGCGCATGATATATACGAAATGCTGCATGCGCAAAACGTAAAACTCGAAACCAAAGGCTTTGCCATGGGGGTACGGGTTGAACACCCACAGGAGTTGATTGATAATATTCAATACCATTGTTCGGCCCGCGGTCCTTACCTGCCGGCTGCGAACTACAGCCTGGTGGAACAGGTGGCCGACAGAGGAGTATATACCTTTTGCATGTGCCCGGGTGGAAGGATAGTGCCCGCAGGCACCAGCGGGCATGAAATCGTGGTGAATGGCATGTCGGCCTCCAGGCGTAATTCTCCCTTTGCTAATTCAGGCGTAGTGGTTGAAATCAGACAGGAAGATATTCCGCAGGAATTTCAGCAATACGGAACACTGGCTGGATTAAGATATCAGCAACACCTCGAACACCTGGCTTACCTGAACAATGGCGGATTGGGACAAAAAGCGCCGGCACAACGGCTCGTCGATTTCGTAAGAGGAAAAGTTTCAGCTGATTTGCCTGAATGCTCCTATATGCCGGGTATCATCTCCTCTCCGCTGCACTTCTGGCTGCCGGAACATATTTCGAACCGGTTACGGGAAGCATTTAAAATGTTTGACCAAAAAATGAAGGGCTACCTGACCAATGAAGCGGTAGTCGTTGGCGTTGAGACAAGGTCATCATCTGCTGTAAGAATTCCGCGGAATCCGGAAACCGGACAGCACCCGGAAGTTAAAGGTTTATTCCCTGCAGGAGAGGGTTCCGGATTTTCCGGAGGCATTACTTCATCTGCAATTGATGGAGAAAATGCAGCAATTCACGTATTTTCTTTAAGCCATTGAGAGAAAACTTTTCCCTCATTTTGTTTGAATGCCCGCAGAAATGCCTTACGTGTACTGAAGCCTGAATCGTAAACAACACTCCGGATTGTGTCCTCATCTTTTTTATCGGAAGATTTTATCAACTCCACTGCATACCTGATCCTGAATTCGTTAATCATCTGATTGCAGTTTTTTCCATAATAATGTTTTATACAAAAATGGATGTGATGAGGAGGAACTTCTAGCTCTTTACTCAAGTTTTCTGCTTTAAAATCGTGACGCAAATATAATTTTGATTGCTCAATATTAGCCATAAGTTTTTTTGACAAATCTTCAAAATACTCGTTGTAGCTTTTCCCCTTTTCAACCACATCAGACACCTCATTTATTTTCTCCTGGTTTATGTCAATTAAATGACTCTTTATGAAAGGATTAAAAGCTTTATAGGCAGGAAAACCAAACAAAATACCCGGATTAAACAGAATAATCAGCGGAAAAATTGAATTGAATATCACTGAAATAAGGAACAAGTTGTCATCTTTCACCCTGCATAAAAAATCTGTTTCGGCATCAAACCTGAAATACATGGTCAGCCCAACATGCAACACCACCAGGAAAAGCGATGCAAACACAAAAACATTTAACCACCTGTAATTAAGAATATATTGTTTTTTTACAGCTCCTTTCAAACCGCTGATTTTCTTTCGATAAGCCCGCCGGAGAATAACAATCGACCATAGAATGTAAAATATCATGGACGCGATTCTTATCAGTGTTCCTGACCAGGTAGGGAAAAATACAAGTTTGGTGTTCATGTAATAAGTCAGGTTCTGCAACGAATTCTCCGCCAACTCAAGTTTCACCTCAATAGGCTTGAAAAAGTATGGCATCATCATGATGATATTTAAAAAAAATGGCATCAGATGAATAAGATCTTTATCGGAGAACTCATGATGTTCATCAACCAGACCACGTATAAAAAAATAGAATAAAGGTCCGGCGAGAAACAACAAGGGCCCAGCATTTCCGATTAACAGCATAAGTAAACGCGCTGACCCCCCATTGATTATCATATCATACAATACTGATATAAAAGATATTATGAGGAGATATAAAGAAAAGAAAAGGATGTTTTTATTCAACCTCCAGTTATAAATAAGCATAACGACTGCCAGAAATGCATTAAATGTAGCAACTATAAAGGTTATACTTATCATTCTTCTTTTCTATCAATTACAAGTATCAATACAATTATAGGTATAATCAGGCCATAAAGATACAAATTTTTCCAAGCCACAATCAAAAAGGAGTTGATTTTTTCAACTCCTTTTTTTTTTATTTTTTATAAGATGTTGTAGCTGAGTAAGAATCATCGCTCGCTTTACGCTCCGAAATCGTCAAACATCAGCATCTCACGGGGAACACCAAGATCGTAAAGCATTTTTTCAACTGCTTTGGCCATTGGACCAGGTCCACACATGTAGTATTCAATATCTTCAGGAGCATCATGTGCTGATAAATAATAGTCCAGAATCACCTTGTGAATAAATCCGACATAACCGGTCCACTTATCCTCTGGTAAAGGTTCACTCAATGCAATATTGAACGTAAAATTCGGGAATTCTTTTTCCAGTTTACGGAAGTCATCTTCATAGAAAATCTCATTTTTAGAACGAGCTCCGTACCAGTATGTTATTTTCCTATCACTAACCTTCAAGGTATTAAGCAAATGCAAAATATGTGAACGCAGAGGAGCCATCCCGGCACCACCACCAATATACAGCATTTCCCTTTTGCTGTCGATGATGGGATGGAATTCTCCGAAAGGACCAGAAATCATTACCTTATCTCCAGGTTTCAGGTTGAAGATATAGGACGAACTGATCCCGGGTTTTACATTTGCCCAGGCATTAGCACTCCTGTCCCAGGGTGGTGTGGCAATACGCACATTCAGCATAACAATATCACCTTCAGCAGGATAGTTAGCCATAGAATAAGCACGCATGGTCTCTTCCTCATTTTTGCAGGTTAAATTCCACATACTGAATTTGTCCCAATCACCACGGAAACGCTCTGACACATCAAAATCTGCAAATTTAATGTCATATTTAGGGATATCAATCTGGATGTATCCGCCCGGTTTGAAGTTTAATTTTTCTCCTTCCGGGAGTTTCACCACAAATTCCTTGATGAAAGTTGCCACATTGTTGTTAGATACCACTTCACACTCCCATTTCTTCACCCCTAAGATAGATTCATCCATTTTGATGGAAATATCGTTTTTCACTTTCACCTGGCAACCCAGCCGCCAGTGATCTTTGATTTCTTTACGACTAAAATGCACCGTTTCAGTAGGAAGAATTTCTCCCCCTCCTTCCAGCACCTGACATTTACATTGAGCACAGGAACCACCACCGCCACAGGCTGACGGGAGAAAAATATTCTGAGTGGACAAGGTATTCAACAAGGTACTTCCCGCTGGAGCAACCACCTCTTTCTCACCGTTGATTGTTATTTTCACATCACCCGAAGCCACCAAATAACGCTTGGCAACTATCAAAACTATCACTAAAAGTAATATCACCAGTAAAAAAACAATCAGGCTGGTGATAATCATTGTCGTATCAATTGCTAATATCATAATTATTCGATTATATTTTCAACCCTGAGAAACTCATAAATGCAATACCCATCAACGCAACAGTAATAAAGGTAATTCCTAACCCCCGCAAAGGTGCCGGTACGTCTGAATATTCCATTTTTTCACGGATAGCCGCCAGTCCCACGATGGCCAACAACCAACCAACTCCGGACCCTAAAGCATAGGAGGTCGCTTCGGCAACATTATTGAAAGCCCGTTGTTGCATAAACAGTGAACCTCCCATAATAGCACAGTTTACAGCAATCAGAGGTAAAAATATACCGAGCGATGCATATAATGACGGAGTGAATTTTTCAACGACCATTTCAACCAACTGTGTCATTGCGGCGATTACGGCAATAAATAAAATAAATGCAAGATAACTCAGATCCATGGTTTTAAAAGATGGGCTCAACCATTGCAGAGCGCCTTCCTTCAACACATAATTCTCGAGCAGGTAATTTACGGGTAAGGTGATCCCCAATACAAAGATGACAGCTAAGCCTAATCCCATGGATGTTTTCACATTTTTTGAAACCGCAAGATATGAACACATCCCGAGGAAAAATGCAAAAATCATATTATCGACAAAAATCGATTTAACAAATATACTGGCTAAGTTTTCCATATGCTTATTTTTATGTGCAGTAATTTTTTTTCAAAGATTACTGCTAACGGATTAATTTATTTTTCCTGTAACTCTTTATTTCTGGCACGATGTACCCAAATTATACAAGCCACTAAAATCAGCGCCATCGGGGGCAGAATCATCAAGCCGTTATTTACATATCCGGCATCGTACATGGCTTGCGGTACAATTTGAAAACCAAACAGACTGCCTGAACCAAACAATTCACGAAAGAATGCGACAACAACCAATATCCAGGCATACCCAAATCCGTTACCCAGACCATCAATAAAAGATTCCCAGGGTTTATTTCCCATGGCAAAAGCTTCTAAACGACCCATCAAAATACAGTTGGTAATAATCAATCCGATATAAACCGACAACTGGACACTAACATCATAGGCAAAAGCCTTCAGTATCTCACTTACAATAGTAACCAGGGCTGCCACAACCACCAATTGAACGATGATACGGATACGGTTAGGAATTGTATTTCTCAACAAAGAGATAATCACGTTTGAAAATGCCACGATAATGGTAACAGACAAGCCCATTACCAGCGCAGGCTCGAGTTTGGCCGTTACTGCAAGTGCAGAACAAATCCCCAGTACCTGAACGGTAATCGGGTTATTTTTACTCAACGGGCCTAAGAAAACCGCTTTTGTTTTATCTGATATTAATTTACTCATTCTTCGGTTCCTCCATTTGAATTTTTTAAATATGCTTCATATTGGCTTATGCAATTGAGCAGCATTTTTTCAACACCCTTACTGGTAATTGTACCTCCGGAGATAGCATCAACCTGATCCTGATTCTCAGCCATCTGTCCTGATTTCATCACAGCAATGGAAACAAATTCATTTTTATCGTTTAAAATACGTTTCCCCACAAATTGCTGTTTAAAATCAGCCTGGGTGATTTCAGCTCCTAAACCTGGAGTTTCACTGGCATGGGTAAAGAATGTTCCATAAACAGTATTTTTGTCATCATTCAGGGCAACATAACCCCAAATCGGTCCCCACAGTCCGGCACCTCTCAAAGGAATAATATATTTTGTTGCACCATCGACCTCAGCAATATACAGAGGCAACTTTCTATCTCCGATGGGTTTTGCCAATTCTTTTATATAATCAAGTTTAAATGCATCGCCCTTTGCTTCCGAAAGCACTTCTGCCCTGGCATTGATTACCAGTTCTTTTACTATATACTTATCGTACAAAGCAGCAGCATCCTGTCCCTCAAGATTTACATTCAGCGAACTTAGTATCTGTTTCTTTTTATCGAGTTCCACGTTGGCCGTTTGAATGCCTTTCAGCGAACTCGAAACTAAAGCCAGCATCAACGCTACAATAACGACCATTACAGTAGCGTAAATCAATGTATAACTGTTCTTATTTGTATTCATCGTATTCTGCTTTAATTATTTATTACCGGCTCTTTTCAAACGACGCTTGATATTGGCTTCAACCACATAATAGTCGATCAGCGGAGCAAAAATGTTCATTAATAAAATGGCCAGCATCATACCTTCGGGATAACCGGGATTCAGCACGCGAATTATAATTGCCATAGCCCCAATCAAAGCGCCGTAAATCCATTTACCGGTTTCAGTTCGAGCCGAAGTAACCGGGTCGGTCGCCATGAAAACTGCACCAAAAGCAAAGCCCCCAAATACAAGATGGTTATACCATGGAAAATGCGCTGCAGCAGTGTCGGGGCCGAACAAATTAAACAGGAGGGCTATTAAAGCCCCACCGGCAAATACCGAAAACATAGTTTTCCAACTGGCAACACCTGTAAATAAAAGGAGAACTGCACCCAATAAAATGGCTATCACCGACGTTTCCCCAACTGAACCGGGAATTAATCCTACAAAACCATCCCAGAATCCCAGAGGATTTCCGGTGATATCCGTCAGAGCAACCTGTGAAGTCGGCGAAACTGAAATTTGTCCAAGCACCGTAGCTCCCGAATAGGAATCTACTACTGAACCTCCACCCAGACCAAATGTCGTCCCGACACGAACCCAAACTGTGTCACCCGACATAAAAGTTGGGTAAGCAAAAAACAGAAAAGCACGTGTAACCAAAGCAACATTAAAGATATTCATACCAGTGCCTCCGAAAACTTCTTTAGCGAAGATCACGGCAAAGGCAGTTGCTACAGCAACCATCCAGAGCGGAGTATCAACTGGCACGATCAATGGGATTAGAAAACCGGTGACCAAAAAACCTTCCTGAATTTCATGCCCTTTTATTTGCGCAATAATAAATTCAATACCGAGACCCACGACATAAGATACAACCACGGTGGGCAGCACTGCCAGCAATCCGAACAAAAACTTATCCCAAAATCCAACTTCCTGACCAATTGCCAAATAATGCTGGTAGCCAACATTGAACATGCCAAACAAGAGTGCAGGGACTAAAGCCATCACCACCATGATCATGGTACGTTTGGAATCGATGGCATCGTGAATGTGTGTCCCGTTTTTTGAAGTTGTATTAGGAACAAAAAGGAAGGTTTCGAAACCATCAAAAACTGAATGTAGTTTTTCAAACTTACCACCTTTCGAAAAATGCGGCTTCAGTTTATCTACAAATTTTCTTAATTTATTACTCATATTATTCCAGTTCTTTTTTCATTATATCAAGTGAATTCCTGACAATTTGCTGCAAGGGCAATTTTGATGTACATACAAACTCGCACAAAGCAACATCTTCCGGTGCAATTTCATAAGCACCCAAGGCTTCCATTTTATCTATATTCCCGGCTATCATCGCTTTAAACAAAAATTCGGGATAGATATCCATTGGAAGCACCTTGTCATATTCACCCGACATGATGATGGCGCGTTTTCCTCCCATCAACCTCGTATCCCATTTATATTTCATATTTCCAAACAATTTCCTGAGCAGTTTCGTCTCAAATAAAGCTGTAAAGTAGGTACGGCTCACACTGAACTTACGAAAACGGGGCATTCCCCATCCAAGCAATTCATGGGTATTGTTCCCTTCTTCCAAAACTGTAATCTGTGTCGCATAAGGATCAAGGAATCCGTTTCCTGCGACTTTAATTCCTGTCAGTACGTTTCCTGATATAAACCGGTGAGAAACACAACTCTTGATTTTTCCCTGAACCAAGTTTTCAATATTGGCACCAACAATTGTGTGATAATACTGTGGAGACTTTACACAAGGACCGGTCAGCGCAATCAAGCGCGAGAAGTCAACAATACCTTTATTAAAGAAACGTCCAATAAACAATACATCCTGCGGGTTGGCAGTCCATACTATCTCTCCTTTGTTAACTGGACTGACGTGGTTGATCTGAATACCAACATTTCCCACGGGATGGGGTCCGTCATATTCGGTTATAACAGCATTTTTTACTGTTGAAAATGGTGCTTTTTTGCCGTATCTTACTCCCAGTTGCACAGTAGCTATCTTCGCAAGCGCATCAATTCCTGTCTGAAAATCGGCCATCTGACCGCTCATCACAAAATCATTGTTCGGTGCAAGAGGAGCTGTATCAAATGTGGAGATAAAAATTGCTTTGGGAGTTGTTGTCGGATTGGCAATTACATCATAAGGACGTTGCTTGATGCATACCCATAAACCCACCTGTTGAAGGAGATTGATGATTTCTGCCGGAGTCAGCCTGGTCAAATCAGGTTTATCAAATTCTTGATAAGTCATTTTTTCATCGCTTTCGATGATGATACTCATGATTTTTCGCCGTTCACCCCGGTTCACCGCCTTTATCTTACCACTGACCGGCGATACGAAGTTCATCCCCGGAAATTGTTTCTCATAAAACACAGGCGTTCCGGCCTTTACTTCATCACCTTCTTTAACAAGTAATTTGGGAGTAATTCCATGATAATTATCCGGAATAAGGGCAAATTCTTTTGGAAGGGTCGATGTACCGATGATTTCTATCGGCCTGCCGTTAACTGGGATATTCAAACCACGCTTTGTTTTAATCAGGTTTGCCATTTTTTATAATAGTTTGTTGTTTATACCTTATTAGGGAGTGTCAGGCTGCTTTTTCATCAGTGACTAACAAGAAAAAACAGCACAAACATCAGCTTTTAAAAAACTCTGCAAAAATACAACTTTTTCAACGTTTACAAACCATAAATAGCGAAAAATTTCTGTAATGATTAAATTACTTATTTACTGAAACTTACAAAGCAATTACAATAGAAACTCTATTTTTCAAATTTAATTTTAACGCTTTTTCTGTTAAAAAACAATTTATTGATTAACCTAACTTTTTCAAACAGATCATCTAAAAACAATTTTTAATATATTTGTGCGTTCAACAAGTTACAATGAAATATTTTTTTACTCTCTTTTTATTTCTGATAGTTGGATTAAGTTTTGCTTCGGCTCCTTATCGCACATCCATTCACGCACCCAATATCAAGACCCTTCAAATCGGGGTGATGGGAGAACTGTATTCTTTGCCTGTAATTGAACTACATGAATCTCAAAAAATTGAGATACGATTTGATGAAATGTCGCATGAAACACGAAATTATGGTTATACATTTATACACTGCAACGCCGACTGGACACCTTCCGACATCACAAGCAGCGAGTATCTTAGCGGATATACGAATGGCTATGTGGTTGATTACAACCGATCGATCAACACCAATTATCTCTACACAAACTACAAGCTTACCTTGCCTAACGACGAAATGAGTTTTAAAATCTCCGGGAATTATGTCGTTTTACTATACGAAGATGATCAAAGAAATAAACCGGTGGCACAAGCTTGTTTTTCTGTTGTAGAACCCAGGGTAACCATCCGGCCGAACATCCGGTATAATACTGATATTGAAATCAACGGAAGATATCAACAACTTGACTTTGAAGTTTTGCTTGACGGATATTATGTTCGCGACCCAATGTCAGAAATCAAAGCGGTAGTTAGACAAAACAACAGGACAGACAATGAAGTCAGCAACATCAAACCTAATTACATAACCGATTCAAAACTTAGTTATACCAACAACAAAGCTCTGATATTCGAAGGAGGAAACGAATATCACAATTTTGACATTTCATCTGTTTATGCAGCCGGAAGAGGAGTGGACAAGATTGAATATAACAAAGACGGTTATAACGCATTGCTGACACCGAACATCATTCAGCGGGGGAATTACCTGCACGATTTTGATGTAAACGGTAAATTCTTAATCAATCATCAGGAAGCTTTTGAGGATATACACACGGAAGCTGATTATATCCGGGTATATTTCAGACTACCAGTACAACGCCCTTTTTTTGATGGGCAACTGTATCTCGGTGGCGGGTTTAATTACAACCTGTTAAATCACAATGTCAGGATGAACTACAACAATGAATCAGAAGCATATACTCAGACTGTTCTATTGAAGCAGGGAGGTTATGACTATCAGTATTGGTTTGTACCCAAAGGTGCCGCCAAAGCCACAGCTGAACGCGTTGAAGGATCCTATTGGCAAACAAAAAACGAATATACCATTTACATTTATCACCGGGGATGGGGGGAAAGGTATGATAAATTAGTGGGTGTAATTCAATTTTAACATGAGACGATACAACAATTACAACGATATATTAAAACAATTATTCAACAACAGGGTACAGAAAGTATCTGTTAGCGCAGGATTTACCTGTCCGAACCGTGACGGGAGTAAAGGACGGGGGGGGTGTACTTATTGCAACAACCAGACTTTTGTTCCGGGTTATTGTCATCCTGTCAAAACAATTACACAACAAATTGAGGAAGGGATTGTTTTCTTTCATAAAAAGGAAAAATACCTGCATCAGGCATACTTAGCTTATTTTCAATCCTACACCAACACATATGACACACTCGACAGACTAAAATCTATCTACGAAGAAGCTTTACAACATCCTCGTATTCAAGGTCTGGTTGTAGGAACCCGTCCCGATTGTGTAAATGATCAGATACTGGATTACTTCCAGC
Source organism: Paludibacter sp. (assembly GCA_028703105.1). Classification (GTDB taxonomy): domain Bacteria; phylum Bacteroidota; class Bacteroidia; order Bacteroidales; family Paludibacteraceae; genus Paludibacter. The sequence continues at coordinate 10,831 of JAQVNN010000025.1, forward strand.
ACCTTTCAAAAAAAACCTATGTTATGATTGAATACGGCATAGAATCGACCAATGACAAAACGCTCGAATTCATCAACCGGGGACATGACTACCAATGTGCGGTTGACGCCATTCACGCAACAGCAGACAGGGGAATAAACACCGCAGCTCATCTGATACTGGGTTTACCCTGTGAAGATCGGGATACCATCCTGTCGCATGCCGACCGGATGAATGAACTGCCCCTGACGGCATTAAAACTTCATCAATTACAATTGGTAAGAGGAACCATCATGGCTAAACAGGCACAAACGAATCCCGAATGGTTCAATTTTTATACGGCTGATGAATACATCGATCTTACCATTGATTTTCTGGAAAGATTATCTTCTGAAATTGCCGTTGAACGTTTTGTATCACAATCTCCGAAAGAACTGCTGATATCGCCCGACTGGGGACTTAAAAATTATGAATTCGCAGTCAAAGTCGAAAAAAGGTTAGAAGAACGCGACACCCGTCAGGGAAGGATGATAATGGTTAGTTGAAAGCGAAAAACGTAGAGACGCACTATAGCGTGTCTGAACACTCGCATCTTTTGGAATAGTAATTGGTAAATAAAAAAAAATTCCTACATTTGCACCGCAAAAGCAACAGGCTCCGTAGTTCAGCTGTATAGAACGTCAGATTCCGGTTCTGAAGGTCTTGGGTTAGAATCCCAACGGGGTCACCATTCATCAAAGAGGCTCGTTTTAACCAACGGCCTCTTTTTCTTTGTTTACATCTCTCATGAAAACTTGATTCCATGTAATATTGGCAGAGCAAAACACTTACTTGTCTCTGACTTTTCATTCTTACTTAAAAAAATATTACATTTGTCGCAAATTATTTCGACATGCCAAATCAATTTCAACCCGAGTATATCTTCGAAAGCAGCTGGGAAGTCTGCAACATGGTAGGTGGTATTTACACCGTTCTTTCAACCAAAGCCTCCACCTTATATCAGCAATATGGTGACAAACTGGTTTTTATTGGTCCGGACGTGTGGTGCGGAAAACAAAATCCTTATTTTGAAGAAAAACCCGATTTATACCCAGACTGGAAAGCTTACACATCGAAAACTTACAACTTATCGATTCGAATTGGCAGGTGGAAAATTCCGGGAAGCCCCATCGCGGTATTGGTGGATTTCTATTACCTGATGATGAAAAAGAATGAAATTTTCGGACATGTATGGGAAACATCAGGCGTAAATTCACTGATGGCTTATGGCGATTACGATGAGTCTTCCATGTTCGGTTATGCTTCCGGAATGGTCATCGAAAGTTATTATCAATTTTTCGGACTGAAAACCAATACACCGGTTGTAGCCCATTTCAATGAATGGATGACCTCCTTTGGCGTATTTTACATCCGGGAAAAATTACCTGCTGTTGCAACAATTTTCACCACCCATGCTACTTCCATCGGACGTTCAATTGCCGGCAACAACAAACCTTTATACGACTACCTGAATGAGTACAACGGAGACCAGATGGCACAGGAACTTAACATGGTTTCAAAACATTCTACAGAAAAACAGGCTGCACATCTGGCTGATTGTTTTACTACTGTAAGTAAGATCACGGGACTTGAATGCGAACAATTGCTCGATAAAAAACCGGATGTTATCACCCCGAATGGATTTGAAGATGATTTTGTACCAAAAGGGAAAAAATACAATCAAAAAAAAGAAGAAGCGCGTAAATTGTTGAAACACGTATCAGAGGCACTTTTAGGTTATCAGCTTGAAGAAAATGCTCTTTTTATCGGTACTGCCGGACGTTATGAATTCAAAAACAAAGGTATCGATGTGTTTATCGAATCATTGAAGCGCCTCAACGACCGGGAAAATGCATCAAAACAAGTCGTAGCTTTCATCATGGTTCCGGCCTGGTCAAAAGGTCATCGTGAAGACCTGGCGAATGTACTGCTTCATCCCGACAGGAAACTGCATTCATCAAACAGAGTTACAACACACGAATTGCATGACTATGCTTACGACAACATCATCCAGTTGCTGGAATGGTTTCATTTGAAAAATCTGAAAGAAGACCCGGTCAAAATTGTTTTTGTTCCTGCCTATTTAAACGGATTTGACGGCATTTTCAATAAAACCTATTACGACTTGCTCATCGGACTCGATCTGACGGTTTTTCCTTCCTATTACGAACCCTGGGGTTATACACCCCTTGAAAGTGTGGCCTTTAAGGTGCCTACTATTACCACCGACTTATCAGGATTCGGCGAATGGGTTTCTGATGTTCCACAAAACATTGAAAATGGTGTAGGCATCATCCATCGTTCTGATTACAACAGCCATGACGTTGCATTTCAAATCGCAGAGATGATCTATCAATTCGCAGAAAGCGACCTGACAAAAACGAAAAGAATCCGGCAAAAAGCAGCTGCCTTTGCTGAAAAAGCATTGTGGAAATACTTTATTCAATATTATAAAGAGGCGTATAGGGTGGCGTTAAAAAAATGCTGTTCACACAAAACCTGTCAGGATTATTAATACTGACAGGTTTAAAAATAAGAATATGTTGTAAAACATATATTTTATTTGATCTAAAATTATAACTTTGCAAAATATATTATAAAGCATATTTTTTGACGCCATTTTAACAAACACGTACTTAATATATTAAGTTATGAAAATACAAACAAACTCCGTAAACGACATAAACTGGAAAGAATTAAATGTTAAATCCTGCCTTCCTGAAAGCGTAAAAAAGCTGGATAAAATTGCTCGTAATATTTGGTGGGTATGGAACAGCGATGCGAAAAACATGTTTCGGACCATCGACAAAGAGGCATGGAAAGAAGCTGGTTCAAATCCGATTCAATTACTAAACATCCTCACACACGAACAGCTTATTGCCCTTGGAAAAGATGCTGCTTTTATTAAAAAACTGGATGATATCTACGACAGGTTTACCAACTACATCAACACACCTTATAATACCCAAAAACCATCCATCGCTTATTTCAGCATGGAATACGGTCTGACTGAAATCCTGAAGATTTACTCGGGTGGATTGGGTGTATTGGCAGGTGATTACCTGAAAGAGGCAAGTGATTGTGCCATCGACATGACGGCAATTGGTTTTTTATACCGGTATGGATACTTCACCCAGTCGCTTTCGGTTGACGGACAGCAAGTGGCTGTATATGAACCACAGAACTTCAACTCCCTACCTATTAAACAAGTTAAAAACGAAAACGACCAGCCGCTGATTGTAGAGGTTCCTTACCCGGACAGAATAGTGTATGCCTACCTCTGGAAAGTGTCTGTCGGCCGCATCGCATTGTATTTGCTTGACACAGACAATGACATGAACAACGAATTCGACCGTCCAATCACCCACCAACTTTATGGAGGCGACTGGGAACACCGACTAAAGCAGGAAATCATGTTGGGTATCGGTGGCATGTTGGCATTGAAAAAGCTGGGAATTGAGAAACAGGTTTATCACTGCAACGAAGGTCATGCTGCACTCATTAACGTGCGACGATTAGTTGATTATATCGCTTCCGGACTTACTTTCAATCAGGCATTGGAAGTCGTTCGTGCAAGTTCTCTTTATACGGTTCACACCCCGGTTCCTGCTGGTCACGACAGTTTTACAGAAGATCTCTTCATGAAGTACATGAGCGCTTATCCTGCTAAACTGCAAATCAGTTGGGATGACTTTATCGACATGGGAAGAGAACATCCGGGCAATAAGGAAGAAAAATTCTCGATGAGCGTATTTGCCTGTAATACCAGCCAGGAAGTTAACGGCGTGAGCTGGCTGCACGGAAAGGTTTCTCAGGAAATGTTCAATCCGATCTGGAAAGGTTATTTTCCACAGGAACTCCATGTTAATTATGTGACGAATGGCGTACACCTGCCAACCTGGACAGCTTCAGAATGGAAAAAAGTATATGAAAAATATTTTTCTCCTGAATTTTATAATGACCAGTCGAATCCCAAAATCTGGCAAGCCGTGTACCAGATTCCCGATCAGGTTATCTGGGATACGCGCATGTTCATGAAAAACAGATTGGTTAATTTCATCAAAGAACAATTTGAGGATAACTGGTTTAAAAATCAGGGAGATCCCTCGCGCATTGTTTCCATTCTCGACTCCATCAATCCGAATGCGCTCATCATCGGTTTCGGTCGCCGGTTTGCTACCTACAAACGGGCGCATTTACTGTTTACTGATCTGGAAAGATTGGAAAAAATCGTCAACAACCCGCAAAAACCGGTTCAGTTTCTGTTTACCGGAAAAGCACACCCTGCTGATGGAGGCGGACAAAACCTCATCAAACGCATCGTTGAGATTTCTCGTATGCCCCAGTTCCTGGGTAAAATTATTTTCCTCGAAAATTACGACATGCGGTTGGCCAAACGGCTGATTTCCGGGGTGGACATCTGGTTGAACACCCCTACCCGTCCGCTTGAAGCTTCAGGCACATCTGGAGAAAAAGCCCAGATGAACGGTGTGTTAAACTTCTCCGTCTTAGATGGCTGGTGGTTGGAAGGTTATGTTAAAGGGGCTGGTTGGGCATTAACCGACAAACGCACGTACGAAAATCAGGAACATCAGGACCAGCTGGATGCTGCCACCATTTACAGCATGCTGGAAAATGAAATCATCCCACTGTACTACGCCAAAAATACCAAAGGTTTTGCTACAGAATGGATTCAGTACATCAAAAATTCCATTGCACAAATCAACCCGAGGTTTACCACCAAAAGGATGATAGATGAATACCTGAACAAATTCTATTTTAAATTAGCTAAACGCTCGGCTATGCTGAAAGAAAATAACTTCGCTAAAGTCAGAGAGATTACAGCATGGAAAGAAAACATGGCATCCAAATGGCATGAAATTGAAGTGCAGCAGATCAACATCCCGGATTCATTAATCCACAATCCGCATGTGGGGGAAGACTACAAACTTGAAGTGGTAATCGACACCAAGGGTCTGAACGACAAAGGCATTGGAATTGAATTAGTCGTGGTGAGAAAAGACAAAAACAACAAAGAACTGCTGCATGATGTGGAAGAACTGAACTTAGTTCACACGGAAGGATCGAAAATGCATTTCAGCATGGATTATCAGATGAATCTGGCCGGCTCATTCAAATATGCGTTCCGGATGTTCCCAAAAAACGAGGATCTGCCACACCGCCAGGATTTCTGCTATGTGCGCTGGATTTAAAGGCGTTTACTAAGCCGAAGCACCATTTCACTTTTCCAGGAAGCGAAAGTTCCCTGCATAATTTGTTTGCGAGCTTCGCCCATGAGCCACAAATAAAAGGCTAAGTTGTGGATGGATGCTATCTGCATGGCAAGCAACTCTCTGCTGATAAAAAGATGACGTAAATATGCTTTGGTGTAGGCATGATCCACATAGGAAGTACCATTTACATCCAACGGAGAAAAATCGTTTTTCCATTTCTCGTTCCGCATATTCATAATCCCTTCGGAAGTAAAAAGCATCCCATTGCGTCCGTTGCGGGTTGGCATAACACAATCAAACATGTCCACACCCCTCTCGATGGCTTCCAGGATGTTTTGAGGCGTTCCGACCCCCATCAGGTAACGGGGTTTATCTTTGGGTAGTATTTCGTTCACCACCTCAATCATTTCATACATTTTTTCCGTTGGCTCTCCTACCGCCAATCCGCCAATCGCATTTCCTTCTCGTCCCAGTGACGCCACAAATTCGGCTGACTGCCTCCTTAAATCCGGATAGACACAGCCTTGTACAATCGGGAAAAAAGTTTGCGAATAGCCATATTTAACTTCTGTCTCATCAAAACGCTTCACACCTCTTTTCAACCACTGATGGGTTAATGCCAATGATTTTTTAGCATATTCATATGGCGCATCACCGGGGGGACATTCATCAAAAGCCATCATGATGTCGGCACCAATCACCCGCTGAATATCCACCACATTCTCTGGCGTAAACAAATGTTTACTCCCATCAATGTGAGAACGAAAATGAGCCCCTTCTTCTTTCAGTTTCCTGTTCGCAGACAACGAAAAAACTTGATAACCACCACTATCAGTCAGAATTGGCCTGTCCCAGCCGTTAAATTTATGCAAACCACCAGCCTGTTCCAACACTTCCAATCCCGGGCGCAAATACAGATGATAAGTATTTCCCAGAATGAGTTGGGCTTTGATGTCTTCCTTCAGTTCATGAAAATGCACTGCCTTCACCGATGCCACCGTCCCTACCGGCATGAAAATCGGCGTTTCAATCGTCCCATGATCCGTGCTTATCACTCCCGCTCGGGCGTTTGAATGGGGGTCGGTATGTTGGAGGGTAAAGTTCATTTTGTTTTCTTGAAATCAAAACTCTTGCGTCTAGCAATAAATAAATCCCTTTAAACCTGTCAGGATTGACAATCCTGACAGGTTTAGCATGGTTATATAAAATCATTTTATCACAATAAAGTTTCTCAAAATTCGCTCCCCCACATCACCCGATTTCTCGGGGTGGAATTGTACGGCATAGAAATTATCTTTCTGAATAGCGGAACTGTATTGTTGGATATAGTTGGTAGTTGCAATGGCGTTCTCACATTTTTCGACATAATAACCATGCACAAAATACATGAATGACGCCTCATCAACTCCTTCAAATAAAGGTGATCTAAGGGATGTGATATTATTCCAACCTATTTGAGGCACTTTAAAATCTTTTACTTCCGGGAATCTGAGTACACGTTGATCAAATATTCCCAAACATTCGGTATTATTTTCTTCTGAAAAAGCACACATCAGCTGCATACCCAGACAAATACCCAGTACCGGTTGTTTAAGCGATTTTATCAACTCCACCATGCCCCGTTGTTCGAGGTATTGCATAGCTGAAGAAGCCTCACCAACTCCGGGAAAAATTACACGATCGGCATTACTGATTTCATCATGATTGTCTGTAACGACAGCATGAACACCTATTCGCTCTAAAGCAAACAGTACCGAACGAATATTACCGGCGTTGTATTTGATAATAACCGTTTTGCTCACGGAATAAGTCGATTTGTTTTTGTATCGGGAAAAACAACAACAGGTTTGAAAGTCCTGGCTTCTTCCATCTCCATCATCGCGTACGCCATGATGATGACAACATCTCCGGGCTGTACCAGACGAGCTGCCGCACCATTGATACAAATAACACCCGAACCTCTTTCTCCTGCAATGACATAAGTTTCAAATCTGGCTCCGTTGCTATTGTTAACCACTGCTACCTTTTCGTTGGCAATAATATTCGACGCATCCATTAAATCCGCATCAATGGTAATACTGCCAATATAATGCAAGTTGGATTCGGTAATCGAAACCCGATGAATTTTTGATTTTAATACTGTTACGAACATCTGATATTATCTATTAACCTTACATCCCCGCAATAAACTGCAATGCAACCTACCGTAGGTTCATTCCAGCTTTTTGCCGGCTGCAGGGTTTTTGTATTGACGATTTCAAAATATTCAAGTTCTAATCCCTGAATCTGATAAATCTCATTTTTAACCCATTGTTTTAACTTTTCGGGGGTATATGTGGGTACAAAGTTACGACATTCGACCAAAACTTTTGATATTCCAACGGCAATATTTCGCTGTTCCGGCGTTAATCTTTCATTACGACTACTCATAGCTAGCCCGGATTCTTCTCTAACAATCGGACAATCAACTATTTCAACATCAAAATTCAGAAGTTCAGTCATGCGATGAATAATCGCTAATTGCTGAAAGTCTTTTTCCCCGAAATAAGCTTTACCCGGTTTTACCAGTTTAAAAAGCTTACTTACAACCTGAACTACCCCGTTAAAATGGCCAGGCCGGAATGTTCCTTCCATTACTTGATCCAGCCCCCCAAAGTCAAACTCAAAATGCTTGTTTAACTCTTCATTCGAATATATTTCTTCTTTTGAAGGGGCAAAAACCAAATCACATCCGGAAGCCTGCAATAAAGCGACATCCTTTTCGAGATTACGCGGATATTTCTGCAGATCAGCGAGGTTGTTAAACTGAGTGGGATTCACAAAAACACTCACAACTGTATAATCATTGTCAGTAACAGCTTGTTTAACCAGACTGATATGACCTGCATGCAATGCGCCCATGGTGGGCACAAAGCCGACACTTTTTTCTGAAGCATGAACTTCAAAAAGTATTTTTTCTAATTTGTCAATTGTATTTACGATTAGCATAACGCTTGTTTTTAGGCAATTCATAAAAGTCCGCAAAATTACAAAAACTTATCGGGATTCATCAGGAAAAAACTTATTCCAATTTTTTTTTGTATCTTTGCATATTCATTATTAAAATATTAAATAAGCAAGGCTTATCGTTTTCATGAAAAAAACCAATAAAGTTTTATACATTTCTCAGGAAATCTTTCCTTATTTACCGGAATCTTCAATTGCGAATATGGGCAGGTATTTGCCACAGGCTGTTCAGGACAGGGGACGAGAAACCCGCACCTTCATGCCTAAGTTCGGTTTGATAAATGAACGCAGAAATCAATTACACGAGGTGATCAGATTATCGGGTATGAATCTCATTATCGACGACACCGATCATCCGCTGATTATTAAAGTTGCCTCCATACAGGCTGCGCGCTTACAAGTATATTTCATCGACAACGACGATTTTTTCCAACGGAAACATACCATCAGCGATGAAAACGGAGAAGAATTTGAAGACAATGACGAAAGAACTATATTTTTCGTTCGCGGAGTCATGGAAACAGTTAAAAAACTACGCTGGACGCCCGACGTAATACACTGTTTGGGTTGGATGACCGCCCTGGCACCCCTGTACATTAAAAAGGCATACAACCAGGACCCTTTTTTTAAAAACTCAAAAGTAATTTATTCGTTGTTTGCCGACGACTTCAAGAATCCTTTCAGAGATCTGTTTGCTGACAAACTATTATTGGAAGGAATTGAAAAGAAAGATCTGGAGCATTTACAGGGAAGTGAAATCGATTATGTTGCACTGAGTAAATTAGCTATTGATTATTCAGACGGCATCATCCAATCGGTTCCGGAAACCAATACTGAAATATTGAAATATATAAAAGAAAAAGGAAAAAAATTCCTGCCTTACAAACATGATGAAGACTATGCTGATGATTATGTTCGATTTTACGATAGTGTTAGTTAATTAAAAGATTTAAAAGATTTATTTACATCTTTTTTATATGAAAAACCGCATCACGACGCTTTTTGCCTCTTTTTTGATTCTTATCACTGCCTGCAACGATAGTAACATAACTGACATGGGAAGTAACATTCAACCTCCCGGAGATAAAATCCTTGTTGATCAGAAAAGATTCGACATCAGGTCTGAAAACTATTTCGTTAATTTTATGTATTCACGACCCGACTCATTTTTACTGGGTACTTTTTATGACAAAAATTATGGAACTGTTCATGCTGATATTTTTGCTCAGGTTGAACACCCCAAGAACCATATTTATCCACCCAACACCACACCGGATTCTATTCTGTTGGTAATGTATTACCGGAAATACTTCGGGGATAAACATGCTCCCATGCATGTGAGTGTTTATGAGATGAATAAAGCAACTTTCAATTTTTCAACTCCTTATCCCACCAACCTGAATCCTGATCATTATGTTGACAGGACGAACCAATCATTGTTAATAGGAGAAAAAACTTTTACTGCCGTTGATGCCAAAGGAAAAGCGGATTCTACCTATGTGGTTATCAAACTTTCCAATGAATTCATGCAACGTTTTACAAATATTGATCCTGTTATCTACACGAAAGATTCATTATTCCTGGATTTTTTCAAAGGTCTGTATATTACCACCGATTTCGGGTCCGCATCCATGTTGTACATTCGTCAGATTGACATGGAGTATCATCACAGTTATACCTACACAACAAAAAAAATTTCCGGACAGGATTCTATTGTGAAGGTAAATGTTTCTGTATCTTTCCCGGCCAACAGTTGGGTGCGTCAGGTAAACAGGTTCCTGCATCCTGATAAAAACAGTATTATCAGTCAGCTTGAAAGCCAACCCGAGCAGATACACCACATTTCATCACCGGCTAATATTTACACCCGCATCAGTTTGCCGATTAAAAAAATGCAGGAGGATATGGAAAGTGACGTATCGAAAAGACTGACTATCAACAACGCAAAGCTAAGGGTTGACATCAACAACCTGAACGAAGAAAATTTTCCTCAGCCGATTCCATCAAATGTGATGCTGATTAGAGAGTCTTCACTCAACAGGTTTTTCGCCAAGAGAGAACTCCCTTCAGATACGTGTGCGATTTTAGGCTCTTATGCTTACGAAAAAAACAGTGATACCGGACAAACCGATTATTACTATTCTTTTGATATTGCCGGATTAATTGCTCACGAATTCAAACAAGCAAAAATAAACAACACGACACCACCAGAAAAAACCGACTTTTTATTGGTGCCTGTCAGGATAAAGACAAACAGCGGTGGCAGTGTTACAGCAGTTTCACAGCAGTTTTTGCTCAACGCTGTAACCATTTGCGGAGGTAACCACCCTAAAAAACCCATCAAGGCCAATGTTGTATTCAGCTTGTTTTAATTGGAAATTCCCCGATAAAACCCACATTAAAAGCAATTTATTGGTATATTAATTTTTTTTTATACCTTTGCAGCCGCAATTTTTTAATCAATATAATGTCTAACCTACTAATTTATTAGTAACAAAAATTCAGAAATGAAAGAAAACCTGGAACCGGCTGAAGAGCCGAAAACAAACCCGGAAGAAGCAACCCCGGTTGTTGAATCCACACCTGCTGCTGCAGAAAAAGAAGAACCCACTGAGCCTGTAGCTGAAACAGAAGAAGTTAAAGAAGCTGCATCTGTAGAAGTTATTGAAGAAGCACCTGCCAAAAAGGCCGAAGCACCTGCAGCACCCGTTGCAGAAGAAGAATTTGACTGGGATGCTTACGAAAAAGGAGACGCTTTGAGCGCAACAGTCAGAGAAAAACTCAAAAACATTTATGACAACACACTCAATGCTATTAAAGACAAAGAGGTGGTTGAAGGTACGGTTATTTCGATTAATAAACGTGAAGTAGTTGTAAACGTTGGCTATAAATCAGACGGCATCGTTCCGATGAGCGAATTCCGCTACAATCCTGATTTGAAAGTCGGCGACAAGGTTGAAGTATATATCGAAAGCCAGGAAGATAAAAAAGGACAGCTTATCCTTTCTCATAAACAAGCACGTGCCACCCGTTCATGGGATCGCGTAAACGAAGCCCTGGAATCTCAGGAAATCGTCAAAGGGTTTGTAAAATGTCGCACCAAAGGTGGTATGATCGTGGACGTATTCGGTATCGAGGCATTCTTACCTGGATCTCAGATCGACGTGAAACCTATTCGCGACTACGATGTATTTGTGAATAAAACCATGGAATTCAAGGTGATCAAAATCAACCACGAATTCAAAAACGTGGTGGTATCACACAAAGCGCTTATCGAAGCTGAACTTGAAAATCAGAAAAAAGAAATCATCAGCAAACTGCAAAAAGGTCAAATTCTCGAAGGAACAGTTAAGAATATTACTTCTTATGGTGTGTTCATCGACCTTGGCGGTGTTGACGGATTAATTCACATCACCGACCTTTCATGGGGTCGCGTTTCACATCCGGAAGAAATTGTTTCGTTGGATCAGAAAATCAATGTGGTTATTCTCGATTTCGATGATGAAAAGAAACGTATTGCTCTCGGTCTGAAACAACTCTCGGCTCACCCGTGGGATGCACTGGATCCTGATCTGAAAGTAGGTGACAAAGTAAAAGGCAAAGTAGTGGTTATGGCCGACTATGGTGCATTTGTTGAAATTGCTCCGGGTGTTGAAGGTCTAATCCACGTATCAGAAATGAGTTGGTCACAACACCTGCGTTCTGCACAGGACTTTCTGAAAGTTGGAGATGAAGTTGAAACAATTATCCTCACATTAGACCGTGAAGAACGTAAAATGTCACTGGGCATCAAACAGCTGAAAACTGACCCATGGGATAACATCGATGAAAAATATGCCATCGGCACTAAACATTCAGCTAAAGTGCGTAACTTCACCAACTTCGGAGTATTTGTTGAAATAGAAGAAGGTGTTGACGGTTTAATTCATATCTCTGACCTGTCATGGACGAAAAAAGTAAAACATCCTTCTGAATTCACACAAATTGGAAGCGAAATTGAAGTTCAGGTACTGGAAATCGACAAAGCAAACCGTCGCCTGAGCCTTGGTCACAAACAAATTGAAGAAAACCCATGGGATGTTTTGGAAACCATGTTCACAGTTGACAGTATCCACGAAGGTGTAATCGTTGAAATGATGGATAAAGGCGCTGTAATATCTTTACCTTACGGGGTAGAAGGATTCGCGACTCCTAAACATTTAGTAAAAGAAGATGGTTCTCAAGCTCAGATAGATGAGAAATTAGCATTCAAAGTGATTGAGTTCAACAAGGATGCAAAACGTATTATTCTATCGCACAGCCGCATTCATGAAGATGCCAAACGTGCTGAAAAAGCACCTGCTGAAGCAAGCTCCGGAGAAGCACCTAAAAAATCGACAAGAAAATCGAAAAAAGAAGAGAATGCTCCGGTTCAGAACATCGAAAAAACTACTTTAGGTGATATTCAATCGTTGGCCGACCTGAAAGATCAGTTAGTAAATGCTGCTGCTGAAAAAATGGAAAAAGCTGAAAAAGCAAAAAAAGCCGCCAAAGCAAAAGCTGAAACTGAAAAAAAGACAGCCGAAGAAACAACTGAAGAAGCACCTAAAAAGTCAACTAAAAAAGCAAAAAAAGAAGATGAAGCTGCTGCAGAAGAACCGGCGGAAGCTTAATTGGGTTACTTGCTAACTTGCTTTTTCAAAAGCAATATAATAAATAAAAACAGGGTAGTTCTTAGTTGATTGAACTGTACCCCAAAAGTTAGACAAAAAACTTTTGGGGTATTTTTATGGAAAAAATTAAGCGAAAGAATCTGAAACATAGTTATTCAGATAAAATTAAAGTTTTAGAATTATACAATCAGGGTT
>JAQVNN010000026.1:0-14393 GCA_028703105.1 Paludibacter sp.
TACTTATTTATACTTTGTTGTTGAAACGTAAGTAACAGCAATTTGGTAAATATTGTTTATTATGCATAAATCAGGTTTTGTAAATATAGTTGGTAATCCGAATGTTGGGAAATCAACGCTCATGAACGCATTGGTCGGAGAGCGGATTTCCATTATCACATCGAAAGCACAGACAACCCGGCACCGGATTCTGGGCATTGTCAACGGCGATGATTTTCAGATTGTATATTCTGATACGCCGGGCGTTTTGAAACCAAACTATCGTTTGCAGGAATCCATGCGTAAGTTCTCCAATTCTGCTTTAACAGATGCAGATGTGTTATTATATGTTACAGATGTTTTTGATTCAAATGAAAAAAATGCGGATTTCATTGAAAAGGTAAATGAAAATCCGGCAAATCTGATCTTAATAATCAATAAAATCGATTTGATTAATCAGGAAAAATTAGAAGCACTGGTTGATAAATGGAAACAATTATTACCTCGGGCAGAAATCTTTCCGGTATCGGCGCTCGAAAAATTCAATGTTGATCCCCTGTTTAAACGGATTAAAGAACTATTGCCTGAATCTCCGCCGTTTTTCGATAAAGATCAGCTGACGGATAAACCGGCACGCTTTTTCGTAAATGAAATCATAAGAGAAAAGATTCTATTATATTATGATAAAGAGATTCCTTACGCGGTAGAAGTGGTGGTGGAGCAATTTCAGGAAGAAGATAAGCTGATCAGAATCAATGCCATCATCAATGTAGAACGCGATTCCCAGAAAGGCATCCTCATTGGTCACGGTGGAAAATCACTGAAAAAAGTAGGTACAGAGGCTCGTAAAGACCTGGAGGTCTTCTTTGAAAAGAAAGTTTTTCTCGAACTTTATGTGAAAGTCGAGAAAGACTGGAGAAATAAAGAAACCAAACTCCGTGGATTTGGGTATTCGTTAGATTGATTGTTATAAGGTACCTATTATCTTGCTGATTGCCTCCATCTCGAAGCCTTTACCCGCCAGAAAACGGTACAGTTTGCCTTTTCTTTCGTATTCATTCCGGTAGGTCAGCTTCTTTTCTTTTTCTTTTGCCAACCGGATAATCATTTCGTTGTATTCGTCGGGGTTAATGGTTTCAAGTGCAGCTTCAATCAGCTCTTTTTCGATTCTCTTTTGATTCAGTTCCAGCCTGATTTTGATTTTGCCCCATTTGTTGTACCTGAATTTATCTTTTACGTATGCAATGGCGAACCGCTTTTCATCCAGGTATTTTTCCTGAACTAGATAGCAGATAATTCTGTCCTGATCAGACTCCTCAACTCCCCATTGTGAAAACTTATTCTTCATATCAGAGATACAATGCTCAGATTGTGAGCAATATGAAGCGGATTTGTACAAAGCTTCTTCGTATGTCAGCGAGTTGGGTTTCATCTGAAATAAGTTTCTGCAAAAATACCGAAACTTGGTGATTCAATTTAGGTTCAGTTATAGAATGAACCATTAGAAGTGTTAAATAAAAGTTAAATATTGAAGTTTATGGGTTACATATAGTTGTGAAGTAAACAGAATATGTAACTTTGAGGTGAAAATGTTACTTTTATTGAGATGACTAAAAAGCAAAAAATTGAGCAGATTGCAAAAGAACTTTTTTTAAAGTATGGTTTTAAGAAAGTTACAGTTGATGAGATTTGTAAAAAAGCCCATGTAAGCCGGAAAACTTACTATACTTTGTATGAAAATAAAAATGCATTGGTACTATATGTTCTTAAAGAAATAGTATCGAATAGTATTCAGGAATATAAAAAGATAATTGATAGTCAGGGCAGTTTCGCGGATAAAATGAAGCGTTCACTCGAGTTGAAATATGCGTTTAGTAAAACACTGACGATGGAGTTTGTTGCAGATATTGTTGACCCGGGATCTGTTGAGATTTTGGAATACTGGAAAATAGTGATACAGGAATCGATGGTATTGCTTACCAATTTTCTCAGGGAAGGTCAGCGTACCGGAGAAATGAACCCGGAATTGAATCTAAATTATGTATTGTGGATTTTTGGGAAAATGTCGGATATTCTCAATGCGCCGGAAGCCTTGTTAATGTTTGGCAATGCCGAAGAAATGGTGAGACAGGTGACACAAATGCTGGTTTATGGTATCATGCCGGTTCCTATAGCAAAAGATAAAAGTTAATGATAAGTATTATTACAGAATACAAGAAGAAAGACAGGATTAACAGGATTTACATGTTAATTCTGTTAATCCTGTCTGAAAAAAATAATATGAAACAAGCATGATTTTACAAACTCACGAAGTTATGATTATGTCGGCATGCGAGTTCCATGTAACAATCAGAAAATTAATTGTAAACACATGAAAATAAGGATATTACTTGCAGGATTGTTATTTTGCACAAGAGCGCTTTTCCTTTCTGCTGAAGATAAAGCCGGTGTTTCTTTCAATGGACAGATGGTGCTTTGGACAACTGCTCAGCTTGAAAATCCTTTTGTTTTGCAACCGGGAGCCAGGCTTGTTCCTACTCTGACTGGAAAATATGATCTGAAAAAGCAATCTTATGTCGATTTTGAGGCGTCATTGAATATCAATGGTAGTCTGACTTTTGAAAAAGGCAATTTAGTGGATACGACCGGACAAATCAAACCTTATCGCGTGTGGGGCAGGTACGCAAATGATCAATTCGAGATTCGCGCCGGACTGCAAAAGATAAATTTTGGCTCGGCTAAGCTGTTTCGTCCCCTGATGTGGTTCGATGGAATGGATGTGCGTGACCCGCTGCAACTGACTGATGGCGTATATGCTGTGTTGGGTAGGTATTATTTCGAAAATAATGCGAATGTGTGGTTATGGGGTATGCTGGGCAATAAGAAACCAAAGGGTTATGAGTTGTTTGGCTCCTCAATATGGAAACCGGAATTCGGAGGGCGGATTGAACATCCGGCCGGACCGGGAGAGGTAGGATTGAGTTACCATCACCGTACCTTACATTCAGAGAATAATCTGTATAATTTGCCTTTTCCCTCTGTTGAATTAGCCGAAAATCGTATCGGGTTGAACGGGAAATGGGATGTCGAAATTGGGGTGTGGTTTGAGTCGAGTATTAGCTTATTGCAGGAAAACACCTTGACGATACCAACTAAAACAGACATGCTGAATGTAGGTGCCGACTATACGCTGCCGATAGGTAACGGACTAGGAGTAACCCTGGAATATTTTCGCTATCACACAGGAAATAAGTTGTTTTCCGGAGGAGCAAGCGCACAGTTACTGGGTAGTATGCTGACTTATCCCGTCTCGTTATTGGATAACCTGTCGGGTATGGTGTTTTATCTGCCGGCAGGTGATGGTGCTGACAGCATGTGGTTGAATTACCTGACCTGGAGTCGTTCTTATGATAATGTGTCCCTGTACCTGATGGCATACTGGAATCCTGTGCATTATAACCTGCCGGTTTTACAAACACAAGGCCGGAATTTATTTGCAGGGAAAGGGGTGCAGGTGATGGTAAGTTTATACTTTTAGTCCCCAGACTCCGGTCTCCAGACACCAGACTGGCAACAGGAGACTGATGACAGGCGACAATAAAAATTAAAATATGAAAACAATCGTTGATGTAAAAAGTCTAACTAAAAATTTTCCTGTTGGAGCCGGGTTTTTCACCGCCCTGAAGGATGTCAGTTTGCAATTTAATGAAGGTGAATTTGCCGGATTGGTCGGACCGAGTGGTTCGGGTAAAACTACCTTGCTGAATATCATCGGCTCATTGGATGTGCCGTCGAAAGGAGAGGTAGTAGTACTGCAACGATCAGTGGGCAAATTATCACCCAAAGAGGCAGCCAAACTTCGCAAAGAGGAACTGGGTTTTATCTTCCAGAGTTATAACCTCTTGCCGGTTTATACCGTGTTCGAAAATGTGGAATTTCCACTGTTGTTACTAAACATGACCGCAGAAGAACGCAAAGAAAGGGTAATGGAAACCCTGAAATGGGTGGGGTTGACCGATAAGGTAAAATCACGGCCGGCACAACTCTCGGGTGGTGAATGTCAGCGCGTAGCCATTGCCCGTGCCATGGTGAAACGTCCGGTACTGGTCCTAGCTGATGAACCTACCGCTAACCTGGATTCAAAGAATTCGCATAATATCCTGCAAACCATGCTGAAACTCAATGAAGAGTTGAAGACCAGCTTCGTGTTTGCGACCCACGACGAAAAAGTAATCTCCTATCTCAAACGCATCATCAGGTTGGAAGATGGGAAGGTTGTCGCTGATGAACTGATTGCAAAACCTTCAAAATGAATGCCTTATGAAGCTGATCAAAACCGCTTTCAGAAGTCTCATCGGGAATGGACTGAAAACCTGGCTGAATGTTTTCGTGCTATCCATTTCCTTTGTGATGATCATCATCATGCAGGGTATCCTGCAGGGATGGAGCAAACAGGCGATTGAGGATGCTGTTAGGTGGGAGATTGCCGACGGTCAGTACTGGCAGGAAAAATACGATCCGCATGACCCCTTTACCCTTGATTCCAGTACGATGCAGATTCCTGAGGTCTTCGCGACAGACATTAAGAATCACCTGATAGAACCGGTTCTGATAACCCAGGGAACTATTTATCCCGATGGACGCATGCAGGGAGTTTTGCTGAAAGGCATTCAACCTGATCAGCATTTGCTGGAGATACCAACAGATTCGTTGAATAAAGTGACGGATGAAATTCCGGTGGTAATGGGGGCTTACATGGCGCGTCAGGCAAAACTCAAACTAAATGATGTGCTGACCTTGCGCTGGCGTGATCGCAACGGCACCTTTGAAGCGGCTGATATCCGCATTGTAGGTGTTTTCAAAACAACGGTTCCTGCAATTGATGTCGGTACCCTCTGGCTACCTTTAGATAGGTTACAGATGATGACCCTCAACGAAGGTTGTGCCAATGTCTTGATAAAATCTCCTGAAAAAGAAGTAGTTGATATTGCCGGATGGAATTTCAAAACTACGGAGAAACTTACTGAAACAACGCTGCTGATGGTCAAGACTAAATCCATCGGTACCAGTGTGTTTTATGTTGTATTTCTCCTCCTGGGGATGTTAGCAATATTCGACACCCAGACCTTATCGATTTTCCGACGGCAAAAAGAAATCGGAACCATGATTGCTTTAGGCATGACCCGTAAACAAGTGGTTCGTCACTTTACGATGGAAGGTTCACTTTATGCTATTCTTGCTTTGGCTTTTGGTGCCGTCTGGGGAGCGCCCTTGTTTTATTACATGGTAGAAAAAGGAATTACTTTCCCGGCGGTTGAGGCGGCCGATTTTGGCATCCCGATGGGAGATACCATGTATGCCGTCATTACACCCGGACTGGTAATCGGTACCGTGCTTTTTATTTTTATCGTAACAGCATTGGTCAGTTATCTGCCCGCGAAAAAAATTGCAAAAATGAACCCGACCGAGGCGATAAGGGGGAAAGCGTTATAATAGCGGAAAACGAATAATGGGAAATGGGAAACGGAAACGTAGAGACGCACGGCCGTGCGTCTCTACATACCAGGCCGTGCGTCTCTACATACCGGGCCATGCGTCTCTACAACCACCAGAACAACATCAATTAATTTAAAAACACATCATGATAAAATTCTTATTCAAAGGTCTGATCCGGGATAAAAGCCGTAGTTTGCTGCCCATCATCGTTGTTGCCATTGGGGTGATGATGACGGTTTTTATGCAGGCATATATGCACGGTGTTTTTTACGACAGCATTGAATCGGCAGCCCGGTTTACTTCTGGACATGTGAAAGTGGTTACAAATGCCTATAAGGAAAATTTGTCGCAAATGCCGAATGATTATGCTATGACAGATATAGGAGGTGTTTTAGAACAACTGAATGCTGCATTACCAGACATGGAGTGGACAGACCGGATTATGTTCGGAGGTCTGCTGGATGCGCCTGATAGTATGGGAACAACACGTGCCCAAGGAAATGTGGGAGGCGCCGGTATTCACTTGCTGGGCACAGAAGATGAAATCATCCGCATGGATTTAAAATCTAAGCTGATCAGCGGGCGTTTTCCTGAAAAGAGCGGCGAGCTTTTGATTACCAATGAGCTTTTCAAAAAAATGAAATTGCAGCTTGGTGATCCGGTAACCCTGATTTCAAGTACCATGTATGGCGATATGGCCATGTATAATTTCACAGTTTGCGGTACCCTTCATTTTGGTGTCAGCGCCATCGATAAAGGGATGATTTACGCTGATATGGAGGACGTCAGAATGGCACTCAACATGGAAGATGCTGCGGGAGAGATACTTGGTTTTTTCAAAGATGCTCCGTATGAAAATGACAAGGCACATGCTGTAGCCGATCAATTCAATGCTGAAAATACGGATGAAGCGGATGTTTTTTCTTTGACTATGATGCCGATGAGTATGACCAATGGCATGGATTTCATGATAACTTATGCTGAGAATGCGCAGTTAATCGTAATCCTAATTTTTGTTTTTGCCATGTCGATTGTACTGTGGAATGCTGGTTTGCTAGGCGGTTTACGTCGCTACGGCGAATTTGGATTGCGTCTCGCGATTGGGGAAAACAAGCACGAAACTTACCGATCGTTGGTCGGAGAAGCTGTATTGGTCGGATTGGTTGGCTCGGTAATCGGGATTGCTTTTGGGTTGTTCTTTGCTTACCTGATTCAGGAACACGGCATTGATGCCGGTGATATAATTAAGGATTCGACCATCATGATGCCGACGGTGTTCAGGGCGCAAATCAACACGACAACCTATTATATCGGGTTTATCCCCGGGATATTATCGACGGTAATCGGAGCCATGCTCGCCGGAATCGGAATTTATAAAAGGCAGACCGCGAATTTGTTTAAGGAATTGCAGGCGTGAGTATATTGAAGTTGATTCTAACAATCAACTTCAGTGAAAACAATATAAATACATACTAATATGAAACTAACTTTATTATTTCTCATTCTTTTTCCTTTTGTCATGTCAGCACAGCAATACCCATCCGGAAAAAAACTGCTCGATAAAATCGATACCAACATGTCGGCCAAATCCCGCATTGTCACAGCTAAAATGGAAATTAATACTGCCAGGGGAACCCGCACCATGGAAACTAAATCCTGGAGCGAAGGTGATCAGAAGGCATTTACCGAATACCTGGCTCCTGCACGTGAGAAAGGCACCAAAATGCTGAAACTCGATAATCAATTGTGGATTTATTCCCCTTCGACCGACCGTGTAATCCAGATTTCGGGACACATGTTGCGACAGTCGGTGATGGGTAGTGATTTGTCGTACGAAGACATGATGAACGATACACCCCTGCTGGAACAATATGCAGCCAATGTAACCGGAGAAGAAGTAATCGATAGCAGAAAATGCTGGATGTTGACTCTTTCCGCCATCAAACCGGAAGTGAATTATCAGTCGCAGCAAATGTGGGTCGATCAGGAGAGATTTGTTCCCTTGAAAGTCGAAATGTTTGCCAAAAGCGGTAAATTGCTGAAAAAGATTACTTTCAGTGATGTGAAAAAGGTACAGGGACGCTGGTATCCCATGACTATGCTCTACAAAGACATGCTGAAAAGTGGCGGAGGAACCCGCATGATGATACAGGAAATTGCGTTAGACCAGCAGATTCCGGCAAATGTTTTCAATAAATCGTCTCTGAAATAGTCTCCGGTCGCCAGTCTCCGGTCACCAGTCAACGCTTACTTGTTCCCGGACAGGAGTCTGACGACTGGCGACCGATGACTTAAACATCACACAAACGCCAGTATGAGTATCTGAGCCAGGATGACCCGTAAAAACATGGTGAGCGGATACACGGTTGAATAGGCTACTGCCGGAGCGTCGTTTCCGGCGGTGGCATTGGCGTAGGCGAGGGCAGGAGGGTCGGTGGTACTACCTGCCAGTAAACCCATCAGTGTGAAATAGTTTATATTCAGTGCTTTTCTTCCGATTACTCCTGCTATCAGAAGCGGGATCATGGTGATGAGTACACCACATCCAACCCATAAGAGTCCATCACCATGAACCACCGTTTCGACAAATTGATCCCCTGATGCAATACCAACACTGGCAAGGAATAAGGTAATACCAATTTCACGTAACAAGAGGTTGGCGCTTTGGGTGGTATAAGTGATAAGTCGCAGCTTAAATCCGAAGCGCCCCAACAGAATGGCCACCACCAGTGGTCCCCCGGCAAGACCCAGTTTCACCGGCATCGGCATGCCTGGTATGAAGAATGGGATGCTCCCGAAAATAATTCCCAGGAAAATACCAATAAAAAGCGTGATTAAATGTGGCTCATTCAAGCGGTTGAGTGTATTTCCCAATACCGATTCAATCCTTTTGATTGATTCGGGAGAACCAACAACTACTACGCGGTCACCCACCTGCAACACAAGATCTTCACTGGCAAATAAGTCGAATCCCGAACGGATTACCCTCGTGCAGTTCACATTCAGCGCTCTTAACCTCAACGAGCCCAGTGTTTTTCCGTTGATGATGTCACGGGTAATCACGATCCTGCGGGAAATCATTTTCACTTCCGATTCTTTCCAATCATACTCAATAACATCCCCTAACAGTTCCTTTACTGCTTCTGCATCCTCTTCAGCAGCTACAACCAACACAATGTCATTGTTATGCAATACGGTCTCGCCTTTGGGAATAGAATATTCACCCTCGTGAAAAAGCCTGGATATCACGAACTGTCTGCCGATTAACTTACGTATCTGTACCAGATTCTTACCGTGAATAGCTTTAGAGTGAATCTGCAATGTCATTATTTTTGTTCCTTCAGTAGAACTGCTGTTCTCTTTGAATTTCTCGTGTTCTTTTTCCAAGTTGACTTTGAAAAGTATCCGGATGATGATGAGCGAAAAGATAATTCCCGTTACACCAAGCGGATAAGCCACAGCATAACCCAGGGCAATTTGCGGAATTTCTGTAATCTGTCCGGCATCAAACAATTGTCTGAGCGCTTCTTGTGCAGCACCGAGTCCCGGAGTATTGGTAACCGCTCCCGAAAGGATTCCGACAAACATCGACATGGGAATTCTGCCGGCAAAAATGTAATACAAAGCGATGGTAACACCAACTCCCAGTAAAACAACGCTTGCGGCCAGCAGGTTTTGTTGCATTCCTCCTTTTTTGAAAGAAGAAAAGAATCCCGGTCCGACCTGAAGACCGATTGAATATATAAACAAAATGAGGCCAAATTCACGCAGAAAGTGCATCAATTCAGAATTAGCGCTGAAACCAAGATGACCAACGAGAATTCCAACAAACAAGACAAAAGTAACACCCAGCGAAACGCCAAAGAATTTTACTTTACCAATCATTACACCCATCGCGATGACAAATGCATAAAGCAATATCGTGTGTGCAATGCCATCTTCAGTGAACAGAGAAAATAACCAGTCTAATTCCATTTTTGTAAACAATTATTTGAGAGATAGTTGCCTGAAAATTAACACAATCTTTAAATTGCTGCAAAGGTATGATTAATATTCAATTATTCAAAGAACAAAACATGAGTTTTAAATAAATCCGACTTTATTCCGTGGCTCCGTTAACTGTTTTTTATCGTTATGCAATTCAGCTAAGGATTGGTTGATAAGCTCTATTTGTATACGTGTATCTTCGTTGATGTCGTTGTAGTCGGTAAAAACTTCTTCTATATAAGCTTTTAGCTCTTTCATTTCGGCTTGCAGTGCTGTGATTTTATCGTTTGGTTGTAGAAATAATGATTGACGAATAGCGACAAAAGCTCTTACAATCGCAATATTAACTTGTATTGCAGTTTCACTTTTTAAAACACTTGCCAGCATTGCCACGCCTTGTTCTGTAAATGCGAAAGGTTTATATCGTACTCCTCCCCAACTTGAGGACGCAATTTGCGTCCTCAAGTTTTTCCATTCTGATACCTCAAGTTCAAACATAAAATCACCCGGGAAACGGGTAATATTTCTTCTTACGGCTTCTTTAAGCCGTTTTGTTTCTACTCCATAAAGTTCAGCTAAATCAAAATCCAGCATTACTTTCAGATTCCTTATTTCGTGAATCTTGTTTTGAATATCAGAGGTTTGAATTTGTAAATTTTCAGTCATAATTAAAGATTGTAAAGTGGTTTGTGAATAAACATAAAGGGGTCATGATTAGGTTCATGTCGCTGTTGCCAAAATTGTTGATTATTTGAGAGATTTTTGGCTATCGGGTGATAAATCCAATTTTATTCCGAGATTTGGTTTGTTGTTTCTTCTCATTATGCAATTCAGCCAAGGATTGGTTGATAAGCTCAATTTGCGTACGGGTGTCTTCGTTGATGTCGTTGTAGTCGGTAAAAACTTCTTCTATATAAGCTTTTAGCTCTTTAATTTCGGCTTGTAGTGTTATAATTTTATCGTCAGGTTTTTTGAAAACTACCTGACGAATCGCAATAAAGGCACGAACGAGTTGAATGTTGATTTGTACTGCAATGGCGCTTTTTAATATGCTTGACAACATAGTAACTCCATGTTCGGTAAAAGCATAAGGTAGAGCGGCATTTGGTCTTTTTGATTTCGATGTCATCACAATTTGTGATGACATCATTTTCCATTCAGATTCAGTCAATTGAAACATGAAATCTTCCGGAAACCTTTCAATGTTTCGCTTGACTGACTGGTTAAGTACCCTTGTTTCTACTCCATATAGTTCTGCTAAATCAAAATCAAGCATTACTTTCAGATTCCTTATTTCGTGAATCTTGTTTTGAACATCAGAGGTTTGAATTTGTAAATTTTCAGTCATAATTAAAGATTGTAAAGTGGTTTGTGAATAAACATAAAGGGGTCATGATTAGGTTCATGTCGCTGTTGCCAAAATTGTTGATTATTTGAGAGATTTTTGGCTATCGGGTGATAAATCCAATTTTATTCCGAGGTTTGGTTTGTTGTTTCTTCTCATAATTCCTCTATTTATCTCAATAGCTGTTTTAGAATTCAAAACGCTGCTTAACATGGCAATACCCAGTTCAGTGAAAGCAAAAGGTGCATATTTTATATTATATCCCCTCCCTTTGTTCATGGTCGCAAATTGCGTCCTTGAAAATTCAGCGATTTCCCTGTTGGAAAGTTGGAACATAAAATCATCACCTTCGAAACGTTCAATATTTCGTTTCACTGCTTCTTTAAGTCGTTTTGTTTCCACTCCGTAAAGTTCTGCTAAATCAAAATCCAGCATTACTTTCAGATCCCTTATTTCGTAAATTTTGTTTTGAATAGCAATAGGTTGGAGTTGCAAATCTTCAGTCATAAAATTTAATAGTTATGTTGGTTTAAGCTTAGAAGCTAATAATTTTTAAGATGTTTGATAAGAAGCATTTTCTGCCATTGGCGTGTAAACAAACTGATTGCAAATTTAAAGTTATTTCTTCAAAAAAATAATGGCCTTTTCTGAAAAATATGATGAAAAAATGTAGAAAATGTTAATGGTCTAGGTTTAACATATCAGGAAACTATTCAACTTCCAGTATGAACATTTTTCATTCAGCTAAAAATAAACTATTTTTGTAGTCGTTTTAATTCACTGAAAAATAAAGTTCAGCACATGGCAGCAAGCAACCAACAAAAAAAGAAAGTCTTGTTTATCGATCGTGATGGTACGATCATCATTGAACCATCAGTTACCTATCAGGTTGACAATCTGGAACAACTGGAATTTTTGCCCGGTGTTATCCGTAACTTGTATTTCATCCGGCATAAACTGGATTTTGAATGGGCAATGGTGACCAATCAGGACGGACTGGGCACTCCAGGTTATCCACAAGCTCATTTTAATCTGGTGCAGGGAAAAATGATGCAGGTACTTAATAATGAGGGAATTGATTTTGATAAATTTTTTATTGATAAATCTTTTCCGGAAGAAAATCTGCCGACCCGGAAACCCGGTACCGGGATGCTGACGGAGTATTTTGCTGATGCGTATGATTTGGAGCATTCTTTTGTAATCGGTGACAGAGTTACCGATGTTGAATTAGCAAAGAACCTGGGTTGTCAGGCGATTTTTTTCAGTAGTGATGATAAGGCTTTGGATGATAAAGGATTGCAGGAGTATTGCGCCTTGCAAACAACTTCATGGGATCGCATTACCGAATTTTTATTTGCAGGAGAAAGAGTTGCTACTGTCAAACGTACGACTAAAGAAACAGATATTTTCGTGAAAATCAATTTAGACGGAAGTGGGAAGGCTGATATCAATACCGGGTTGAAGTTCTTCGACCACATGCTGGAACAAATCGGTCGCCATGCCGGTTGTGACCTCTCTATTCATGTAAAAGGTGATTTGGAAGTAGATGAGCACCACACCATTGAAGATACAGCCCTTGCCTTGGGTGAAGCATTGTCAAAGGCTATCGGCGATAAGCGGGGCATTGAACGTTATGGTTTTACCCTGCCGATGGATGAAAGTCTGTGCTCGGTGGCACTGGACTTTGGTGGTCGTCCCTGGTTGATGTACGACGTACAATTCAAACGGGAATATGTGGGAGATATGCCAACGGAAATGGTTATGCATTTCTTCAAATCACTCAGTGATGCAGCACGAATGAATTTGAATATCAAAGCAGAAGGAGAGAATGAACACCACAAAATCGAAGGAATATTCAAAGCATTGGCCAAATCTATTAAAATGGCCGTAAAGCGGGATATTTATCAGTATGAATTGCCTTCGACAAAAGGAAAGCTTTAGCTATTCGCTATTAGCTAAAGAATTACATTAAAAAATGAAAAAACTCTTCATTATACTTCTCCTCTTCCCATTCCTCGTCTTGGCTCAACCGCGTTTGGTGGTGGGCATCATGGTTGATGGATTGCAACAAAGACATATTGAGGAATTACAGGATCGTTTTGTCGCAGGTGGTTTCAAAAAACTGACAGGAGAGGGTGTCGCTTTCTCAAATATAGCATGTAATATAACATCTTCGGGAAATGCAACTGATATTGTGACGCTGACTTCCGGTACGGTTCCTTATTATCATGGTGTTGTGTCGAATCAGGTATTTAACCGGAATACAGGCAATGTGGAGTCGGTTTTTCAGGATGCAGCTTATTCCGGGATAGAATCGCCTTTAAAGCTTTCAGCCAGAAATTTCAGAACGACGGGTATTGTTGATGAACTGATGATGGCTACTCAACGGAAATCGAAGTCCTATGCCATCGGTTTACATGCGGAAGATGTTATTGCGTTGGGCGGTCATGCTGCCAATGGTGTAGTTTGGATGGATGATGTGTCGATGAAATGGAGTTCAACGGATTATTATGCAGATGGTATGCCCTGGCAGGCGCTGGATATGAATGTTAACGGAGCCTTTCAGCGTTATGTCGATCGGGTATGGCAGCCCCTGTATCCGCCATCAACCTATTTGGCTGCGTTGAATGAGCGAAATTCCAAATCATTTGAGTACAAAAGCACCTCAAAAAAAAGGAGTAACAGTCCGGCCACCATGTTAAAACAAACACCCTCTGCAAATTCCCTGATAGCCGAACTTGCCCTGCGGATTTTTCAGGAACAGGAGTTGGGAATGGATAAGTTCCCAGATGCTTTGATGCTTCAATTTACTGTACGCACGCCCAATGAGAAAAAATTTTCGCTGCAAATACTCGAAAAAGAGGACATGTACCTGCGATTAGATGATGAATTGCAATTCCTGATTCAAAAAATTGAAAATAAAATCGGAGCAGATAAAGTGCTTTTTGTACTTTTTGGAAACCAGACCAATACCTATGCGCCGGAAGAACTGAAGGAGCATAATATCCAGGCCGGTTATTTCAATGCAAACCGTTCCATGGCATTGCTGAGTTCATATTTGATGGCCATTTACGGTCAGGAAAAATGGATCAGTGGCTATTACAGTAAAAATATTTATCTGAATAAAAAGCTGATAGAAGAAAAAGGGGTTGATTTCAGACAAATGCAGGAAGTTGCCATTGAATTTATGCTGGAGTTTGAGGGGGTACAGTCAGCATACCGGTTTAGCCAGCTCATGAATAACGGAGCTAATCCCGGAACTGAAATGGCTAAAATTAGGAATTCGATTCATAAAAATTATGCTGGTGATATTATCCTGACCCTGATGCCGGGCTGGCTGGAGGTTGATGACCGTGAAAATCCGGTTGGAGAATCGAATACCCTGATTTCCAACTTGCCGGTTTGGCTTTATGGGTCAAAAATTCCACAGCAACGAATATCAAATCAATATCAAATCACAGATATCGCACCAACGATCTCTCAAATATTAAACATACCATATCCGAATGCAAACATCGGGGAGGCAATTATATTAACCCCGTAGGGGTGTCATATCAATAGCCCCGGGTTTTAACCCGGGGTTCAA
>JAQVNN010000026.1:14493-23843 GCA_028703105.1 Paludibacter sp.
AGATATCGCACCAACGATCTCTCAAATATTAAACATACCATATCCGAATGCAAACATCGGGGAGGCAATTATATTAACCCCGTAGGGGTGTCATATCAATAGCCCCGGGTTTTAACCCGGGGTTCAAAAGGTTTTAACCCGGGGGGGTAATGGGTTTTAACCCGGGGGGCAAAGGATTTTAACCCAGGTATAAATGAAATAAAGAAATGAAATACAATTTTGATGAAATAATCGACCGCGCGAATACCAACGCGATAAAATTAGAAAGAAGTAAAACCCTCTTCGGAACGGAGGATGTGTTGCCTTTGTGGGTGGCGGATATGGATTTCCGCACCCCCGATTTTGTGTTAGAAGCCATTCAGAAACGCCTGGAACATCCGATACTGGGTTATACCATGCCACCCCGTAATTTTTTCAGTTTATTCACGGAATGGGTGAAAACGCATCATGACTGGGAACCGGAGAGAAATCAGGTTGGTTTTGTGCCCGGGATAGTTCCGGCGCTGGCATTTGCGGTACAATGTTACACGGAGCCTGGTGATGAGATTATCGTGCAACCGCCGGTTTATTACCCTTTTTTCAATGTGGTAAAAAACAACAACCGGACATTGGTATATAATCAGCTTGTTGAAGAAAAAGGAAAGTATGAAATGGATTTCGAAGATTTGGAACGAAAGATTACTTCCAAAACGAAGATGCTCATTTTGTGTAATCCCCATAACCCCGGTGGGCGGGTGTGGTCGTTGAAAACCCTCCGTAAACTGGATAACATTTGTTCAAAACACAATATCCTCGTTGTTTCTGACGAAATTCATGCAGACATGGTTTTGTCAGGACACAAACACATTCCCTTTGCCACGGTCTCCAAAAATGCCGCTGCCAATTCGGTCACTTTTATGGCTCCCAGCAAAGTGTTCAATATGCCTGGTGTTGTTTCTTCATTTTATATCATTCCCAACCCGAAATTATACCGGAAATATGCTGACTACCTGGAAGCTTCTGAAATGAACTCCGGAAATATCTTTGCCTATCAGGCAACGGTAGCCTGTTATGCAAAGGGTGAAAACTGGCGGGTTGCGATGTTGAAATATGTAGAAGAAAATGTGAATTATGTGATGGACTATCTCCGGGAATTCATCCCGCAAATTAAACCTATGCGTCCCGAGGCATCGTTCCTGATGTGGCTCGATTGCAGGGATTTGGGTATGGAGACTGATGAATTGCATCGTTTCTTTGCCCGAAAAGCCGGTTTAGGTTTGAATAAAGGAACGATTTTCGGTCCCGGTGGTGAATATCATCTGCGCATGAATGTGGCTTGTTCCCGTAAAATTATCGAACAAGCCATGATGCAACTGAAAAAAGCCATATCTTTTAAATAAGATAAACTATGGATGTGAAAATTGAAAAATCGTGGAAAGAGGCGCTGCAAGCGGAATTTGACAAGCCTTATTTTGCAGCACTTGTTGACTTTGTCAAACGGGAGTATGCAACCAAAAAGATTTTCCCTCCGGCTCCCCTGATTTTTAATGCATTCGACCAATGTCCACTGGATGAAGTGAAAGTTGTCATTTTGGGACAAGACCCCTATCACGGTCAGGGTCAGGCGCATGGGTTGTGTTTCTCTGTCAACGATGGGGTCGAGTTTCCACCCTCCCTGGTCAATATATTCAAAGAAATTAACCGCGATCTTCATATTCCCTTTCCTCTTACCGGTAACTTAACCCGATGGGCGAAGCAAGGGGTTTTGTTGCTCAATGCCACGCTTACAGTAGAGGCGCATCAGGCCGGTTCGCATCAGGGAAAAGGATGGGAAACCTTTACGGATGCTGTAATCAGGGTGCTTTCAGAAAAAAGACAAAATTTGGTTTTTATGCTTTGGGGGTCTTATGCACAACAAAAAGGAGTGCTGATTAATCATTCAAAGCATTTGGTTTTACGTTCGGTTCATCCATCTCCTTTATCGGCCTACAGAGGATTTATAGGGTGCGGGCATTTTTCGGAGGCCAATGAATTTTTAAAGTCAAAAGAGAAATTGCCTATTCAATGGTAATATAACAATAGACCTGTCAGGTTTTTAAAACCTGACAGGTCTGAAAATTCAAAAATAATCATGGCATTACAGGAATCATTAGAACAAGAAGGCAATATTCTCTTCAGATACAGGAGTTTTTTGCCTCTCATCATTATTTTAGCGGGAATCATCGTTTTTTTCTACGACAACATCAACCAACAGGTGGTTTCGAATGATAAAACTTATACACTGATTGAGATTATCTCGCTGGTGGTTAGTTTTACGGGTTTAATAATCCGGATCATTGCGGTGGGACATACGCCGGCCAATACTTCCGGCAGAAATACAAAAGGGCAGTTGGCCGATGAAATCAACACGACCGGAATATATTCCACCGTACGTCATCCGCTGTATCTGGGAAACTTTTTCATGTGGGCAGGTGCTGTTATCCTGATTGCCAATGTTTGGTTTTTCATTGTTTTCGTATTGGCTTACTGGATTTATTATGAAAGAATCATGTATGCCGAGGAGCAATTTCTTCGCCGTAAGTTTGGTCAGCCTTATGTTGACTGGGCAGCGAAAACGCCACCCTTTATTCCATCTGGTAAATATAAAGTAAAGTCAAAATACCCTTTCAGCATGAAAAAAATTCTGAAAAAAGAGAAAAACGGGGTATTTGCCGTTTTTATATTGCTGTTTATTTTTCACAATATCCGGAATTTATTTATCACCGGAGTGGTGAAAATTGAAAATGATTGGGTATTGTGGTGCACGCTGATATCAGCAGTTATTTATTTTGTATTGAAATTAATAAAGAAATATACAAACCTGCTGAATGAATCGGGAAGGTAGAATCAAATAAATTTATAATATGAAAACAAAAAATGTTATTTATTATGCTTTTTTAGATCAGAGTGAAATTAAAGAAGCTGCTTCTTATCTAAGTAAAATGGGCGATTATGAGCAAATTGATGCAGTTAACTGGCCGGAATCCTACCCCCTGAAGCCTGCCTGTAAGTTTAACATTGTACGTTCATCGAGTGCATTCTTTATTCATTTTGTAGTCAACGAAAAACAAGTAAGAGCAATATATTCAAAAGATCAGGACCCTGTGTGGCAGGACAGTTGCGTCGAGTTTTTCTGTCAGTTGCCTGGAAAGGAAAGTTATTTCAATTTTGAATTTAACTGTATCGGAACTTGCTTGGCAACTGAAAGGAAAAGCAGAACAGAAGATATAAATCCTTTGCCGGCAGAAAAGATGTCACTGATAAAGCGCTATGCTTCACTGGGCAATGAGCCTTTCGAAGAGAAAAAAGGCAATTTCGACTGGACTTTAACAGTTGAAATACCATTTAGTTTGCTTGGCATTAATCCAAACAACCTACTTGAAAGCATCAAAGCCAATTTTTATAAATGCGGTGATGAAACTTCAGCTCCGCATTATGTAAGCTGGAACCCGATTGAGGTTGAAAATCCTGATTTTCACCGTCCGGATTTCTTTGGGGAAATAAATTTGTAAATTGATATCAGAAATGTACGGTGAATCTTACTCCTCCTTCACCGTACATTTTTTTACAATATTTAGTGCCGTTGTCAGCGTATTCAACTCGGGGTATAGTTTCCCATCCCTGCCGGCGTAATGACTGTGCCCAATTGGTTTAAAGATAACTTCTTTGCCTGATTCGCAGGTATTGATGTTGGCTTCGTACACGACGGCCGGCTGACTAGAGGTTTTGTACTCTTTGTCATCCGGGTATTTATTGTTGTGCCAGTATTCGTTCCAGTCCCACGACTGATTAATTTCCATATAAACCTTGTACTTGCCTGAAAGTTTTTCTTTCGGAATCAGGTGGAAGACAAATGATCCGGGAGGAGTTGCACCGCTATAGGCATCGGGTACGGGCTGTTGGGGTGTAGGCATGTAAGTGCCGTACTCGTTTCTCTTTCCCCGCTGATGTGCCCAATATGGAAGTGTGGCTGGTCGCTGAATATCTCCGGCTTCCCACATGCCCTTAGAATGATCAACCCTTCTGAAATGACCTCTCGCAATAGATTCCGCCACATACAGGGTCTGGATGTATTTCCCGTTTTCATCTGCCAGCCAAATGGCCATCAATGGGTGGTTGTGCGATTTTCCCTTTTCAAAATTGATGGTGAGTACAGTAATATTATCTTTGTTTCCGAATAAGCCGGATGTTACTACGTCCGCGGTGCGTTGTGCGTTGGTTGCCATGCTTGTGATGACTGCCAAACTGATTGTCAAAAATATCTTTTTCATTGGTGTATATTTTTAAAATTTAACAATGATGCCTAAAGTCGGCAAAATAGTTCCTGCAAATGCTTCTATCTGTCTTAACTGATACCTGTCGGCATCTTTTTCCTGAGGAATACCATCAGGACTCAGGTTGGTCCAGATCGGAGTACTTTCAGCCTGGTAGTTATATACGTTTTGCACATCTGCGTACAAATTTAATAACCATTTCTTAAAATAAAACTCTTTATCGATACGGATGTCTAACTGATGATTGGGCTTCAACCTGAGACTGTTGAAGTTATCATAATCAATGTAAGGCTGATTGGTGATGTCCCAGGCGGCTTTCAATTCGGAAAGATTCTGGTCGATAGGAGAGTAGGGTGCCCCACCTGAGAAACGCCACCTGCCTGCGATATTCCAGTTTTTTGGCAATTTGTAAGACGCAATCAGGTTCAGCAACTGATTGGTGTCCCAGGTTGATGGAATGTATTCGTCCTTGTCGTTGGTGAACTCGCTGCGGAACAAGGTGTAAGTTGCAGTGACGTTCAAATTATTCATCTCCATGATTTTCAGGAGAAATTCTACGCCATAAGCACGTCCTTTACCAGTTGAAACAATTTCTTCATCACCTACTTGACCATAATTGGTCCCTTTGCTGGCAATACTGAGACCGTCGGAAACCGAGAAAGGATAATAGTTGTATTGTTTATAAAATCCCTCAACAGTCAGCCTTAGTTGTCTGCCCCGTTGAAACTCAAATCCTGCAATGGCCTGATTCGAAATGGTATAGCGCAGGTTCTCGTTTTGATTTACCAAAGCTCCGGTAGATATATCTTTGTATCCGAGTGTCGTGTATGCCGGACGCATCGCATACCTGCCTATATTGGCATTCAAGTTAATATTTTCAGTCAGTTCGTAGGTTGCTGAAATCCTCGGAGATAACTGGTTCAGCGGATTACGCATGTTTTTATTGTAATTGTTCCCTACAAAATTGATTCCCAACGAAAGTTTCAACTTCTCATCCAAAAAATCATCAGATGTCTGAGCAAATGCCTGGTAGCCAAAGAGGTTGATGTCAGTGTCGTAATTCAGGTTGCTAACGCTGTTGTTGAAATAAACCAAGCGAGAGGTGGCGTTGGTGTATTTCGACAGCGTAACACCTGCTCCCCAGGAAAATTTGATGTTTTCCCCGGGATAGTTTTGTTCGAACCTGAATTTGTTCTCAATTTCGTCTGAAGTGTAATCAGATATTTTCCCCAAACTTTCATCATTGTCTTTGTATTTAAAACTTGAATTACGCAACATGTTGCGACTCAGTACCCAGGTGTCGAAATGATTGTCGGAGAAATGTTTGTAAACAGCTCCCACGGTATAATTCCATTGTTTGTAAACCGGAAGATAGGATAGGAGATAAGTTTGAGCCTCAGTTGGATTTTCAAGACCAAGGTTCAGTACCATGTCATCAATTGCTCCGATACCTAACAAGGTCAGCTGATTTTTCTTGTCAAAATCAATCTTATACTTTACCTGAAAGTCATTATAAGTTGGTAAGAAAGGCAGTCCAATCACACTGAACAGCAATTGCAGGTAAGACTGACGGGCGGAAACGATAAAGTTAGATTTCTCGCCGATAGGTCCGTCCAGGGTAAAGGCTGCATCAGAAGCTCCAATGGATAATTTTCCCTGTATCCTTTCTTTATTGCCTTCCCGTTGTCTGATTTCCATGACAGAACTCAGGGCATTGGTCCGGTTGGCCGGATAAGCGCCGGTATAAAAACTGATGTCCTGCACAAAATCGGGGTTGATGATACCTACCACACCACCGGAAGAACCTTGTGTGGTAAAGTGATTAATGACAGGTATTTCGATACCGTCTAAGTAAAATACATTTTCCGACGGACCGCCACCACGCACAATCAGGTCATTGCGGTTCGGATCAGTTACTGCCACCCCAGGCAGGGTTTGTATCAATTTTGAGACATCTCTGTTTACTCCTGCACTTTTTTCAATTTCCTGCACGCCAATGTTGGTAACCGAAAGCGGACTCTCAATTTTCTTGGCATTGAGATTACGTTTTACCACAAATTCGTTCAATACTTGTGTTGTTTCATTCACAGGTATATCAAGAAAAGTCGTCTGATTTCCCTGTACCTGTATTTCAGGTGATAAGGTTGTCTGGAACCCAATTAGGCTGACTACCAGTTGCTTGAAACCAGGTTCAATGCCTGTGAAAATATAATTCCCGTCTAAGTCGGATGTGGAACCAATGTTCGTACCCTGGATGATGATGTTCGCAAATTCCAGAGGCTCGTTTGTTTTCGAGTTATAAATCCTTCCCCTCATGGTGCCTTTTTGCGACCAGGCCAAAGAGGTGAGGAGGATTAGGATCGTAATGTTTATTATTTTCTTCATGTTTTTTATTCATTAAAATGATTTTTAACCCGTTCTGCAGTCAATTTTGAACTAATCACTGCCATAGGCAAGCCAGCACCCGGCACAGTGGATGCGCCTACATAAAAGACATTGTTGTAATCTTCATCTTTGTTGGCCGGACGAAATGCCCCGATTTGCATCATGTGGTGAGATAGTCCCAGACCACTTCCCATGTAGAGGTTGAAGTATTTCTCCCATTCCACAGGCGTGTAAATCGTTTTGGAAATGATGGATCCGGTAATATCCTGCCCGATGCGTTTGGAGAAATCGCTGATGATGCTGTCCACAATTTTATCCTTATCGTCCCAGTTTTTCTTGTAAAGCATGTTGGGTACCGGGCAGACGAAAAACAAACTTTCGCAACCTTCAGGCGCACAATCGTCATTGTGCTTGGATAACATGTTGACGTAATAATAAGGCTTCTCCAGTGTATCGGGTTGTTTCAAAACCTTCAGAGCATAATCTTTATAATTGCTTCCCAGAAAATAATTATGGTGATTTACCTGGGGCAATTTACCTTTTACCCCAATGTAAAAGGTAAGATAACCCATAGTCCATTTCATTTTCCGGAGTTTGCTTTCTCTGTATTTTCGTTTGTTCAACACCCTGCCCCGGAATACGGCCGCATCTGCATTGATGACATAGGCACTGGCAGTCCAGACTTTGCCGGTCTGATCGATGAGTTTCGTTATTTTTCCATCCTTCTGTTTAAATCCGGTGATTTCAACGCCATAGTTGATTTTAACGCCGGCCTTTTTCAGTTCGTCAACCAATCCTTCCACAATCTTATACATCCCGCCTTTGACATTGTAATATCCGTCATGTCTGAACTCAATATGTGAGAGCAGGGTGTAAACTGCTGAAGTGTCGAAAGGAGTTCTGCCTAAGAAAAATGCAATCAGCGAAATGATTTGCTGGGCTTCTTTCGAATCAAAATGCTGTTCTACCTGCTGCCAGAAAGTTTTCAGCAAAACAGGCAGGTGTACCGGGTTTACCTTCATCAGGGTAATCAGATATTGCAATACAGAATCAAAATTGGATTTGATAACAATGTCAACCGTATCATTATACAGTGCTCCCGATTTCCCCAGGTATTTCAGCATCTTTTCCTTAAAATCCGGTTCTTTTTCTGCAAATTCGGCAGCCAGCTTGTCAATATCCTTATATAGCGTATAGGTTTTCGGACTATCACTGAAATTTACAGTATAAAGCGGATCCAGTTCGATAAACTCAAACGGAAGCTCTATGCCGCAATCTTTGGCAAATTCCTTGAACTCATACGACATGCTGAAAAAACTCGGGCCGGTATCGAAGGTAAAACCATCTTTTTTAATCTGATTCAGACGCCCTCCGGCCTGGTTGTTTTTTTCAATTATTTCAACATCATATCCTTTTTTTGCCAGTCGCAAGGCAGTTGTTAACCCACCCAATCCGGCGCCTACCACTAATACTTCTTTTTCCATATTATTTTTTCTTTGAAAATTTTGGATATAATTCTTTTTTAACCCACTGAAATTCGGGTTCTGCCTTAAGTGCTTTCTGTAAATATATTAATGCTTTATCCTGCTGATTATATTCGTAACAGGCCGTTGCAATTACGGTCAGCAAGTTCAGGTAATTCCAGTTTTTTGTTGTCCAGGATGTATTTTGCTCCATGTTTTTTAATGCCTGCAAATAATGGCTCATGGCTTCATCCTTAGCCCCGCCAAAAAATTCCGGTGTATAAAATAAGATGTTACCATACAGAAAGAAACCAAGCGGGTTTTTCGGATCTGATTCCATGGCGGTTTTAGCATACGTGATACTCTTACCTCCGATAAAGGGCGCCTGCATTTTATTCAGACCGATTTTGAATCCAATCATAGAACCTCTGTAAGCGGCAATCATCGAAGGCTGATAGTTTCTTTTTTCCAGGATTTCCATGTTCTTTTCCATTTTCTCCATCCAGATTTTTGCTTCGTTCTTTTTGTTGGTACCCAGACACCAACCTATGTAACCGTATTGATAATTAATTTGCTCCAGCAGAAAAGCGCTGCTCAGTTTCTTTTGTTGCTCAGTTTCCTGTAAAATTTTCTTCCACTCAGTCATGTTGCCTGAAATGTATGCATCGTATATCCGACTGCTGAATGTGGACCCGGCGACAGCAGGATAGAATAACAAAAGCATCAGCACAATTAAGCAATATTTCTTCCTTTCCATTGATAAGTCCTGTTTTTTTTGTATTTAATTGATCGTGTAATCAGTAATCCTAAGTTGTAAAGCTGCGTATAATGCAACACGATGTTGTCAGCAATTTTTTGCCGGCTCGTAACTGAAATGAATACGCGTGTCGCGATGGTCATTACAATATATATCGGGGTAAAAAACCACGGTAAAAAGCTCACTGTCCAAATGATTCCGGTGAAAGTAATGAACCAGAAAATGATAGCCAGTAAATATGAGTTGCCAAAAAAAGCTGCTACATTTTTACTGAAACCTTCCATGGCCTCTTCATAATCGTTATACATCCTGCAACTGATATCATTATTGCCGGTCAGACAGGCAATCTTCATTTTTTTCTTTTTCAAAAAACGGGCTATCTGAATGTCTTCCACTTTCTCATGCTTAAACCTCTTGTGGGGTTCAAATGCCCTGTAAATATCGGTATCGAAA
>JAQVNN010000027.1 GCA_028703105.1 Paludibacter sp.
TAGTTAACATGTTAAAAAAGCATCATCCGATTTGGATTAACACCCATTTTAATCACCCAAGAGAAGTTACAGCATCCGCAAGAGAAGCCCTTGCCAAATTAGCTGATGCCGGAATACCACTAGGTAACCAGTCGGTTTTACTGGCAGATGTAAATGATTGTCCGCGTGTGATGAAGGAGTTAGTCCATAAATTGGTAATGAATAGGGTAAGGCCTTATTATTTGTATCAGTGTGATCTTTCTGAAGGTCTCTCTCATTTTCGAACTCCGGTTGGAAAAGGGATTGAAATTATGGAAAGTCTGATCGGTCATACCAGTGGTTTTGCCGTACCAACATATGTGGTGGATGCTCCTGGTGGTGGTGGTAAAATTCCACTAATGCCAAACTACATCATATCCTGGAGTACTAATAAAGTAATTCTGAGAAACTATGAAGGAGTGATTACTACTTATCAGGAACCGGATAAATATGAACAAAATTATTGTGACAGGAATTGCGAAAAATGTGATCTTGAGTTGGAACTGAATGAGGGAGAAGAAATGGATGCAATTGGAATTGAAAAATTGCTGGCAGATTATGATGATACTATCTCATTGGTGCCTAATAATACAGAACGCTATGAAAGGCGGGATGAAATAAATGGAACTAATGAAATATGATGGTTTTTAAAAATAAAATAATAAAATCACACGTTTCCTGTGATGCTGAAGGTAAGCGAGCATACCTGATGAACTTTGATCCGGATGATTTTCCTGTAATAACTGATTATCTGGATGATTTAGCAGCAATTAATGGATACACCAAGTCGTTTATTAAGATTCAGGCAAAATATGCTCCGGCATTTTTCATGTCAGGTTACAAAATGGAGGCATTTGTTCCTCGTTTTTATGGTGGAAATGAAGACGCTTTTTTCCTTGCGAAATATTTTGATCAAGAAAGAAGCCAGCCTGAGAAGCAAGCACTTTCCTCTTTCCTTCAGATGATTCAGTGTCCTTTAATCAGAAAGAATGTGCTACTCGACGATGAATATAGCTTAAAACTTTTGACGGAGTCTGATACAAATGCTATGACGGAAGTTTTCAAGCAAGTTTTTGATTCGTATCCTTTTCCAATTTTTGATATAAATTTTCTATTTCGAGCTATGAAAGAGGGAACAAGGTATTATGGAATATTCCATGGGGTGGACTTGATTGCAATAAGCGCTGCCGAATGTGATGAAAAGCACCAAAGTGCAGAAATGACTGATTTTGCCGTTTTGCCGGAGTATAGAGGGAAAAATTTTGCGTTTATTTTACTTGCGGCAATGGAAAAAGACTTGCTTGAATCAGGATATATTACCTTGTTTACTATCGCACGATTACATGCTATTTCGATGAATAAAACATTCTTCAACTCAGGTTATCATTATTCCGGTACATTGCACAACAATACCAATATAGCAGGGAGTATTGAAAGTATGAACGTATGGTATAAGCATTTAAAGGTATTTTGATATTTTCTAAAATAATTTTTTATACAGGTATAATTTTTTAGTTGTTAATCTCAAAGTTTTACTTATTTTTGTGGGGTGCAATTCAATAAAATTTAATAAGCGATATTGCACAGATGACCAAACATCATAAAGGGGGGATGGATCCGAAAACCCTGCAGAGTAGGAATGATCATTAAGGTTTTTTGTATGAAAAGTGCAATACTAAATTTTGTTTTACTTACTTTCTTTCTTGCCGTTTTTACGTCCTGCTCTCCTCATATTGTTGGAGTTTGGAAGGTAGAGAACTTTGAAACAGTTTCACAGGGTGGTGAATCTATTTCCGCAAAAAATATTGGTACGATTACTTTTCAAAAAGACGGAACAGGGGTTAAGGATTTGTCGTTTACAATTTTAGGCGTAATGAAGGAAGATAAAACACCTTTTAAATGGTCGTTAAAAGATAATTTATTAACTATCAACGGGCAGGAATCAGATTTTGTTAAGGCCTGGATTGTTGTTGAGAATAAGAAAAAATATCAGATGATAAAATCTACTGATGGTGCAGATCAGGTACAGATAATTGAACTCAGAAAATAGGTTGTTAATTGGATTTTAATTAACTTTATGCCGTGAAACGAGCGGTTAGAACATCCATAATCAGTATTATGGCCATGATTTACTGCTTAACAGTAGGCGTGGCCATTTATGCATCTGCTGACCCCGGTTTCCGGATCTACCATGAAATCCCCGGTGCTCGAGGAGTGATTTCTGTATATGTGCCTGAATTTTATCATCACCTGGAACGACCTGACCATCTTGTTCTTTTTGAACTCTTAAATCAGAAACAATCGCTAAATAAGCTTTTTGGTGATTATGTTAAGGTTATTCAGTCTCATCAGCAGAAACTGATTTTCTGTTTTTTGCAACATAGACGATTCTTGCAGAACGTCCGCATAAAATATCGCAAAGCGGATGGAATTTTTCCTTTCCATTATTTCTGGTAGCATACTTTTTTAGTCGATTATAGACGGAGGACTTTTCCGTATGTAAAGGTCATACATCATTGTGTGACCCGGTTTTTATTTATTCATCATCAATTGACTAGAAGATATGGACATTGTATCATTAGGTATAGGGTTATTTGTTATAGGCATTTTTATGTTGATTTTTATTTTGCCCGCAATGACCACCAAAAAAAGAGAAAAAAACATGCTTGCAGCTTTACATGCTCTGGCTGAAAAATTGAATTCAAAAATCAACAAGAAAGAAATTATCGGAGATGTTATGTTGGGCCTCGATGAAAAGAAGAGAATAGCCTACTATCACAAACATCAGAAAGAAAATAGTAGATCTGAATCAGTCTTACTAAATGAGATGAGCGAGTGTAAGTTGCTGAGTCAAGTGAAACAAATAAAAAGTACCAACCAGAATTTTAATCCGTATGAGCGATTAGGACTGGAGTTTGTTTCCAAGTCAAAAAATGAACCAAACGTTGTTTGGGTGTTTTATAATATTGATGATTCTTCATACTTAAATATTGATGTTAAACAACTGGAAAAGTGGGAACAACTGCTTAATGTTGAAATAAAAAAAAGATGAAGAAAGTGTGTAAATTATTGTAAATGAGAAAAAAGAGGGAAAAATTTATTTTTTCCTCTTTTTTTATTTGGAATTTTATTTTACTTTTGGAAAACATTTTTAACATTTATGTGTTTGTTAAAGTGTAATAGAAGGAGTTTTAGTTTAAAATTAAATATATTGATCATTATAAATTTTATTTTATGAGAAAAATACTTGTTTTGCTGTTGTTAGCAGGATTATCATTTCACACCGTTTTTAGCCAGATAACTGAAGGAGAAGCCAGCTTAAGAAAACAACGGACTGATACTGTCAGTGGTTGGAAAAAAGGAGCGGTTGTTGGGGTGAATGTCAGCCAGGCGTCTTTAACAAATTGGGCGGCCGGAGGTCAAAATTCATTTGGAATTAATGGTTTAACGAGCCTTTTTGCTAACTACAAGAAAGGGAAGATGGCATGGGATAACTCTCTGGATATAGGATATGGCTTGTTGAAGCAGGGAGCTAATTCAGATTTTATTAAAACAGATGACCGGTTCGACTTGTTTTCGAAATATGGTCAGCAGGCAAGTAAATCGTTGTATTATGCCGCTTTGTTTAATTTTAAAACCCAGATGACAGAGGGAAAGGATTATGCCAGGGACACAGCCAAAATATCCAACTTGCTTGCACCTGCATATGTGCTGACGGCTATTGGGTTGGATTATAAACCAAACAGCTACTTTACGGCCTTCTTGGCCCCTCTAACAGGTAAAGTGACGATTGTAAATGATACTGCTTTATCAAATAAAGGGGCATTTGGCGTTACGCCGGGAGAAAAGTTTAAAGGTGAGTTTGGGGGGTATTTGCGTGCTGGTTTTACAAAGAATGATTTCAAAACAGAGGTGCTCAAAAATTTCTCTCTGACCACAAAACTTGATTTGTTCTCCAATTATCTTCATAGACCTCAGGATATTGACGTAAGCTGGGAAACCATTTTCGTGTTTAAAGTCAATAAATATATTACGGTTAACCTGAATACCCACTTGATATATGATGCTGATATTTTGTTTGATACAAATGATGATGGCCAAATTACAGCCGGAGTGGATAAATCCCTAGTGCAGTTTAAGGAGATTCTGGGAGTAGGTTTTATGTATAAGTTTTAAACAATATTATAAACGATTTAAATTTATTTTTATGAAATTTATAGACGAATTCAAAGCTTTTGCATTAAAAGGTAATGTGGTAGATATGGCTGTGGGTATCATCATTGGTGGTGCTTTTGGTAAAATTGTGTCATCAATAGTTAATGATGTAATCATGCCCCCAATTGGGTTACTTGTTGGAGGGATGAACTTTACTGATTTAAAATTTGTGATGAAAGAAGCAATAGCTGATGCGCCGGCTGTGACATTGAACTATGGTAACTTTCTGCAGGTTACATTTGATTTTTTGATCATCGCATTCTCCATCTTCATGGTAATCAGGTTTATGAATAACCTCACCAAGAAAAAAGAAGCTGTTGCAGAAGTAACTCCACCTGCACCGCCAGCTCCTTCGAAAGAAGAAGTGTTGCTTACTGAAATCAGGGATTTGTTGAAAAAACAAAAATAAGAACCTGCAAGTATCTTTGTTGTCATTTTTTCAGCAAAGTTGACAAATTGACACTTTTTTTGTTTGTCAACCGCATAAATGTCAGATAATCAGCAATTAAGGTCTTGAAATGCCGTTGTTTTTGCAACGGCATTTTATTTGTAAATTTTCCTGTGTCAACAAATATGTTTAACTAAAAATTATGGAGGATTAACTTATGTCACTCGTTAGATTTAAAAGAAACTATCCATCTTTGTTCGACCACTTTTTTGAAAATGATTTATTTGATTGGTCGAATCGAAACTTTTCTGCTACAAATACTACTTTACCATCAGTAAACATCAAAGAGGGAAAAGAAAATTTTGAAGTAGAGGTTGCGGCACCGGGTCTTAGTAAAGAAGACTTTAAAATTGAATTGAACAACAGTTTATTAACCCTCTCTTCTGAAAAGAAGGTGGAAAACGAAGAGAAAAATGGTGAATGCTACACGTGCAGGGAATTTAGTTATCAGTCGTTCAGCCGTTCTTTCACGTTGCCAAATATTGCCGACGGAGAAAAAGTGGTGGCAAAGTATGATAATGGTATTTTAACGGTAACAATTCCGAAGAAAGAGGAAGCAAAAGCTAAACCAAGCAGGATAATTGAAATCATGTAATATTAGACAATCAGTTTATTATGAAATTATGAACGGAGAAAGCAAAATTGTTTTCTCCGTTTTTTATTGATCGTATGATTGTATATTAATAAGATAATTTATCACAAATCGCTCAAAACGTAAAAACTTTATCAGGTTTTTACGTTTTGCGTACCAGCGTGTTTTATATCAAGTTATTTTTGTTCCGGAAATTTAGAAACCTAAACGAGAAAGGAGGTGATATCATGGGGCCTTAGCTATTTTGAATAATGAGTGAAGTGTAGAATTTTATTTTTAAACCTATTATCAAAAAAAAATAATTATGAAAAAAGTATTTGTTGGAATTACCCTGATGGGAATTGTTTTATCTTCTTGTGAGAAACAGGAGGACTCGCAAACGAGAAATGATGTTGTTAACAGGCAAAAGATATTTATTGCAGCAAATGAATTATCTGTTAAACATGATTCTTTGCTGGTTGAAATGCTGTTGACATGGGATGAAAAGGTTAAGTGTAATAGTTTGGGAACGTCTGGTTCCGGTAATATGAACATAGAATTGCATGATGTTTTTGAAGTTATTGAAGCCGTAACCGGTGTCAAGTCGGAAGTTGTAAAAGACAAGAAACCGTCTAGGCAATTAGTAGATAATATAAATGACGATGATTTACCAATGTATGATTTTGACCAGGAAGTAATCAGGTTAGCTCATTATGTTAATTCATCGGATGTTCAAGGTTACTTTGATGCTGCTGATCAGGTTGTTTTGGACAGCACACTGAATGTTTCAGAGAAAATTTTGCAAATCAATGAAATTCAAGAGGAGGTAAAAAGTGACCTTGATTTGACATTAGTTGATTTTGAAAATTTTATGAATTCAACTGAAGTTCTTAAAGGTTCTTTGCTTCTGTGGAACAACTATGCAGGACCAGCATGGAGTAAACAAAAAGTGACAGGAATAATGCGCGCAAAGCCAATTACAAAATGGTCTTTCTTTGCAAAACTTGGCTTTGTTGCTGCTGCTGATGCAGTCGGTGCTGTTACCGGAACATTCATTGGAAGCTATATTGTCATAAATGGGGTGCCTGTGTACATTCCTGCGGGACCCCAAGGTGCTTGTGCCGGACTGGCAATCTTGTCCTTTCTGGCAGCTAAAATGGTGGGCTGGTAATTTTGATTAATTTTCTGTTTGTTTGTTTGTTATCAACCTGGAGTTTGTTTCGGTCACCTATACATAAACTCCGGGTTGATATATAACTTGGTGTGTTTGTGAAAATCCTGATATTCTTAACGGAATAAAGCGATATATATGCTAAATATTTTATTATCAACAAAAAAATAACTGATATGAAGAAAACATGTTTTTTATTGGTTTTTACGATGATTGTATTATCATCTTTTGCCCAGGCAAAACCACCTGTGTTTGCATATGGAATCGGTTCAGATTTTCTTAGTATTCCATTGTCTGAAAAGAGTTTGTTGTCTCGCTCAACAAATGTGTATCTATCGTATTGTGTGAACAAAAATCTGAATTTTAAGATTGGTTATGATGGACTGTTATTACAGGA
Organism: Paludibacter sp.; assembly: GCA_028703105.1. Taxonomy (GTDB): domain Bacteria; phylum Bacteroidota; class Bacteroidia; order Bacteroidales; family Paludibacteraceae; genus Paludibacter. The sequence continues at coordinate 6,821 of JAQVNN010000027.1, forward strand.
AACGGGACAAAAAAGTTATGATAACCAATCAGGTCTGATGCTTGGCGCAGGTTATATGGTGTTACGTGATAAAGCTGGATTTTTTTCAAATGAGATCACATTTTCTGTTTCTAATAGTTTTAAAGAATTTATATCATTTAAAGACTATCATGCTGATCTTGGCACTCGTATCTGGATAATTGACGCGTTTTATCTGGGGGGCGGACTAAGATGGAATCACAATGAAACAACCGGGATAATTGTGTCTCCGACAAACAGCCTGAACGTCTATTTACAACTAGGATTGCAGTTTTATATTGGCAAAAAGCTGGAGTTTTATAAAAGGGATTGATTTTGATAGAAGAAGGTGAAACTTTCCTTCAGCCAAAAATCGACCTTAGCATGACATAATATAAGTTCTAACCAGGGAGGTCTTTTGATAATTCAATGTATTATATTGAAAACTAAATTTTATGTTAAAAGTAAAGAGGATGAATCGCGATGAGAAATCCTCTTTATTTTTGGAGGCTATATGAATGCTTTTACATAATAAAATAGCAGGATTCCGGCAACAATTAATTTGGATAGTGTTCCAACTAAAAAGCCGATAAAAGTTCCAAAAGCCGCTCTGAAAGCTTTCTCTGATGTTTTTCCGGCAATTAGCTCTCCAACCAACGCTCCTAAAAAAGGGCAGGTAATGATACCCCATGGACCTGCTAAAAAACCTGCAAGAAGTCCAATTACACTGCCCCATACTCCGGCTTTGCTTCCGCCTGTTTTTTTCGTACCCCATGCCGGGATGATAAAATCCAGCACTTGTATGATGATTACGATAATGCCCCAAATAATCAGGAATTTTACAGAAAACTGTGCTGCAGAGCTAAGATGAAGCAGGATAATTCCAAGATAGGACAAGGGTATCCCGGGCAAGACAGGCAGTATGGAACCAAGTAATCCCATCAGTAAGAATATCCCTGCAACGATGATAAGGAATAAATCCATACATTTTTATTTTAACGTTTGATGAATTGCAAATAGTTTTAGATATCAATTGAGGATATATTATAATACAGTCATTGCTTGGTTTATATTTATCTGCTACTTGGGAGCTGTGTGGTACAGGTATGCTCCAACGCCAAGGAATAGAAGATTAGGTAGCCATACCGCAAGAAAAGGTGACATGACTCCACTGACTGAAAAAGAAGTTGACAAAGTGGAAAACAGGATGTATATTGAACTCAGAGCCAGTCCGACGCCAAGATGGAGTCCAATGCCTCCTCTGACTTTTCTCGATGCCAGCGATACGCCCATCAAGGTCATGATAAAAGCTGCCAACGGCATGGAAAATCGTTTGTAATATTCATCTTCAAACGCCTGGGTACTTCCGATTCCTCTGTTTTTTAACCTATCTAAGTGTTCTTTTAGTTCCGTATTGTTCAGCTGGGCGCTTTCCTTTGCTGTAATGAAAAATTCTGTTGGTTGTACTGTGATGGTAGTATCCAGAGTAGGTCCTTTTACGATGCTTTCACGCATCCCGTCGAAGTTACGCAATAGATAATCGGAAATTTGCCAATGATATAATGAATCCCAGGTGATAGTTTCCGCGGTAAGCCGGGAGGTGAGAATTTTCCCGTCAAATTTCTCAAGAGAAAACCGGTAACCTTTATGCTGCGATATCTCGAATCGCTCAATGTACAAGATAACACCCGGTTCAATTTCCATTTGGATATTTCGCGCGTAGCTGGTTTTAAATTTTTTGATGTAGGCATCCTCAAATTCCAGCAGTTTTTCGTTGGAAGGCGGAATGATATAACCACCGAGCACGAACGACATAAGACTGATGATTGCAGCCGAAATAAAATAAGGTTTCATGATGCGCCGGAAGCTGATTCCACTCGCTAGCATGGCAATTATTTCGGTGTTGGAGGCCAGTTTAGAGGTGAAGAATATCACTGAAATAAAAGTGAACAGCGGCGTAAACATGTTCATGTAGAACGGGATGAAATTCAGATAATAATCGAAAATGATGGCTTTCAACGGTGCGTTATTGTCGAAAAAATTATCTAATTTTTCTGTCAGGTCGAAGATGACCGCAATACTCAGAATCAATACAATAGAAAAGAAAAACGTACCAAGAAATTTCTTGATAATATACACGTCTATTTTTTTGAGCCCTATTTTCCGGTAATCAATCTTCATGGTCTAAAATGAAAGTTGCCTCTCAAGTGAAGCAAAACTCCCTGCAAAGTTAAAAATCTTTGTGAAATTTATCGGGAAACCGGGCATGTACATTTTTATAATATTCCCGGATATGTTTCATGTCTGCAGTTTCATCACCGGTCGGCATAAAAACCTCTTTAATGCCCATTTCTTTTTTCTTGTAATCAATGTAAGCCAGTTCGATGGGTACGCCAGCCTTCATGGCGATATGATAAAATCCCATTTTCCACTTCTTTCGTAAACTACGAGTACCTTCTGGAGTAATGGCCAGGTGGAACTGTTCCCGCTCGCTGAATATTTTCGCCATCTGATCAGTTACAGAGCTGGCTTTCTTGCGATCCACCGGGACACCTCCCATCGAATTGAACATATAGTTGAATGGAAATACAAACCAGGATTTTTTGATCAGGAAAGATGATTTGCGGTTGATCGCCCAGTAAGACAATTTCCCGATGATAAAATCCCAGTTGCTTGTGTGCGGGGCAACGCATATCACGCTTCTGGGTGGTTCTTCAGTGGTCAGTACCATTTTCCATCCGGCAACGCGCAGCATCCAGCGACTTAATTTTTGCATATAATTTTAATTTTGAGAGTGCAAAGCTACGATAAATTTTCGAGAATATGACTGCATGGGTTTATCTGCGGATTGTTAATAAATTATGGATGTTTCATTCTGATAGCTCCTGTTTTATTTGTACTTTTGTCACCTATACCGAAACTAATGCAGCCGTATTATTTTCATTTTTTTTGTGTGTATGAAATTTTTAGATGAACTGAATGAAAGTCAGCGCAAAGCTGTAGAGTTTTCCGAGGGAGCATCGCTTATCATCGCGGGTGCGGGCTCGGGCAAAACTCGAGTGCTGACCTACAAAATAGCCTATCTGCTCAAAAAAGGACTGGCGCCTTCTTCGATACTCGCCCTGACTTTCACCAACAAAGCCGCTCGTGAAATGAAGAATAGGATAGCGGAGCTGGTGGGAGAGCGGATTGCCCGCTATTTGTGGATGGGCACTTTTCACTCGGTTTTCTCCCGAATTTTAAGGGCGGAAGCGGATAAACTCGGCTTTACGAAAAACTTCACGATTTATGACTCTTCAGATTCTAATTCGTTGATCAAGTCTATTATCAAAGGGATGAAACTGGATGAGAAGATTTACAAACCCGGTTTTATACACAGTCGTATTTCCGCAGCCAAAAATAACCTGATCACACCGGGTGCTTATGCCGGGAATGCAGATATGGTTCGTTCGGATATGCATGCCCGGGTACCACGCTTGCATGAGGTATATAAAATTTATACTGAAAAATGCAAACAGGCCGATGCCATGGATTTTGACGATTTGCTGCTGCAAACCAACATCCTTTTCCGTGATTTTCCGGAGGTGCTGCAAAAACACAGGGAGCATTTCAACTACATTTTAGTGGACGAATATCAGGATACCAATTACGCACAGTATCTGATCATCAAAAAACTGTCGGAACAACATGAGCGGATTTGCGTGGTAGGTGATGATGCGCAAAGTATTTATTCATTCCGTGGTGCGAATATCGACAACATCCTGCAGTTTAAAAACAATTACCAATCGACACAGGTTTTCAAGCTGGAACGTAATTACCGTTCTACGCAGACCATCGTGAATGCCGCGAACAGCCTGATAGATAAGAACGAACATCGTATTCCCAAAACCGTTTATTCTGAAAAGGCGCAGGGCGAGAAAATCAAGGTCATGCAACTTTATTCAGATTTTGAAGAAGGTGCAATCGTGGCCGAATATGTCAAAGATTTGAAAGAATCTGAGGGCTATTTTTATCAGGATATCGCGGTGCTGTACCGTACCAACGCGCAATCGCGGGTATTGGAGGATCAGCTTCGTAAAAGCCTTATTCCTTACCGGATATACGGTGGTTTGTCTTTCTATCAGCGCAAGGAAATCAAGGATGTAATCGCATATTGCCGGCTTGTTTGTAATCCTTCGGATGAAGAAGCGCTGAAACGCATTATCAATACACCTGCCAGGGGAATCGGGGATACGACGGTGAATAAAGTACTGGAATGTGCCATGCTGCATGGAGTTACCGCCTGGGAAGTGCTGAGCGATATCCTGAAATATAATTTACAGGTGAATGCCGGTACTGCGACCAAGTTGACTAAATTCAAGGAGATGATCTGGGTATTTGCCGAACAGCGGGAAGTGCTGGATGCCTATCAATTGGTGGATACGATTATCAAAGCGACTGGCATCATCAGCGATACCTATACTGATAACTCCCCTGAAAGCATGAGCAGAAGGGAAAATGTGCAGGAATTACTGAATGCTATCCATGAATTTTGTGAGATAAAAACCAATAACAACGAGTCTTCTTTGTTAGTTGATTTTCTGGCTGAAGTTTCTTTGCTTACCGATCAGGATACAGATAAAAATGCTGATGATGATAAAGTTACATTGATGACGGTTCATGCCGCGAAGGGACTGGAATTCAAGGTGGTGTTTGTTGTCGGTATGGAAGAAGAGTTGTTCCCTTCAGCTTTTGCGATGGACAGTCCCAGAGAATTGGAAGAGGAACGCAGGTTGTTTTATGTAGCCATCACCCGCGCAGAAGAAAGGTGTTTCATCACTTATGCCAAATCACGTTTCAAAAACGGACAGGTAAACTTTGCGAACCCAAGTCGTTTTATCAAAGATATTGATCCGGCTTACATTGACCATCCGGCTGATTTTCAGGTGAAAAATAAATCTTCATTTTTTGAAGATGATGTGGATGAATTTCAGGGTGGTTTCCGGAATTTCGGACACCGGGCGCAACGAACTTATACTCCAAAACAAACCTATCAGCAACCGGAAATACCTTCGATACCGCCTCCATCACCGAAGAAATTGACCAAAATCAAAACAAGTGGACAAACAGTTTCTGATGAAAACTTTACGCCAACCATACCTGTTGGTAAATTTGTAAAGCATCAACTGTTCGGCATCGGGAAGGTGCTGTCGGTCAGCATGACCGGCGCCAACGAAAAAGCCGATATTGATTTTGGCGAGAAAGGCGTGAAATCGTTGTTGTTGAAATTTGCAAAATTGGAAGTGCTTGATTGAAATTATTTCATAATCTCCTGCGTCACCAGCCCTGCGATGGTCATGCCAAACATGGCCGGCATATACGAAACCGTCCCGTTGATGCTCGCTTTTTTACTGTCCCAGTGCTGACCGGTCATTATTGGTCTCTGTGGTTCGTTGATTTGTGTTGAAGTCACATCTTCTCCCAAAACTGATTCCGCACTTTTTCCACTATCAGGTGATTCTCCTTTGTTTTCGTAAATCTCATCACTATACACACATAGAAATTTTTTGCCTGTGCCGCCCAACTTGCGGATGCGACTGCGCAGGGCAGCAGCAAGAGGACAACCATTTACTTTCCAGAACTCAGTCACTTTGATGCAGGTAGGATCTGTTTTCAGTGCAGCACCCATAGAAGAAAAGAAAATTGCGTTGGTGTTGGTAGCCTGTTGTATCAGGTGGACTTTATTCGACAGGCTGTCGATGGCATCGAGAATAAAATCGTAGGTGTCGAGAGCAAAAGACCCGGCTGTTTCAGGGCTGTAAATCTCCTGCAGTCCACAGATGTTTGCATTGGGATTGATTTCGAGCAGTCGTGCTTTCAATACTTCTGTTTTAGGCTTACCAACCGTTTTCGTGGTGGCAGGCAATTGCCGGTTTATATTGGTTTCACTTACCACATCCGAATCGACCATTGTCAGATGTCCGATACCCGCGCGAATCAATGCTTCGGCACACCAACTACCCACGCCCCCGATACCAAAAAGAATCACCCTCGTATTAGCTGCTTTCTCAAGATAGGGTTTTCCAAGTAATAATGCTGTTCGTTGAAAAATTTCCATACGGGATGCAAAGATATAAATTTTTAAATAACAAGATTAAGTATGTTTTACCTGAGAAACAATTCTCAGGGCGGATAATCCCCAGACTTTAGACCCACTGCAATAGTGATTAAACTTTTTCTTATCAAGATAATCTCCGGAACAAACCAGAGCCAAACAAGTTGAACATTTTGAACTCATCCAACATCCGGCACATTTGACTTTTGCCAGTTCATAAAACTGATTAATCAGATTAATCACTTTGTTTTGGTCAATACCTGTTTCAATTTTTCCAATACGTGCAATACTATGTCCGGCAAGCTTTTCACAAGGATAATAGTAGTTGTCAGACGATAAATAAAGGCGGCTGGCTCCCAATATGCACTGACCAAGACTCATGTAATGCGAGGATGGTTTTGGCGCGATGAATCTTTTCAGCATAGGTTTCATGTATGAAATTAAGAAATTCCGTTCGCCTGATGAATCATTCAGAATTTCTACGCCATCACTTTTAATGCAACTTAACAATTTATTTTCAAGTGTTGGTAGATAATCGTTATTTTGTGTTTTGTTTGTATTCAAATTAAGTCCATAAGAATCAACATGATTGATTAATAGTTTAACACCCAGGTTGTTTAGAAAAGTTTCTGTTTCAGTGAAATCCTGATGAGAAGTAAGAACCGTTGAACAGCGAACATATTTTTTGAAATATTCTGGGTCTGTTTCCTTTATAAGTTTAAGCTTGTTAAAAACAACATCAAATGTTCCCCCGCCATGATGATATTTTCTGTAACGATCGTGAATTGTTTTAGGGCCGTCGAGGCTGATTACAATCTGAAAAGCGTGTTTAACGAAGAATTCTATGATGTCTTTATCTAGCAGCGTTCCGTTTGTCGTTATAGAAAAAACGATTTCTCTGTTTTTTCTTTTCGCTTCATGGACCGCGTATTCAGCTACCTTTACGATTATAGGGAATCTCAACAGGGGTTCTCCGCCGTAAAATGAAATTGCCAGAGGAAGTTCCTGGTCTGCTGAATGGTTTAGCAGGTAATCAACGCCTTGTATTGCAGTTTTTTCTTTCATGTTCAAGGCAGTAACACCGTCTTTCTGGTCATATGCCTGTCCTGAAATACAATAATCACAACTCATATTACACTTAGCGGTCAATTCCAATACCAACAATCGTAGTTTTGAGTTTAATGTCTTATTAATAACTGCATCATTATATGGATTTTTAATTATGGGGCGTACATCTTTTGCTTTCGGATTATCTCTTGGAATATCGCACCCACCGTGGGAGTTACGATAATTATTCAAAATTGAGGCGACAGTTTTTGTGACAGGTTCAATTTCTCCGGAGATAGTATTATAAAAATAATGCTTATTTGCAACTGAGAACAACTTACCTGTAAAACAAGTTGGATTTTCTTTCATAATTTTTTTTTGAACTTACTATAACAAAAAAACTCCCTGTGAAATTAATTACAGGGAGTTTTTGTTCATGCAGATACGCCTCCTGCAAATGAAGCTCCAACAGCAACAGCATAGGTAACTACTTCTACTCCGCTGCAACCGGGATTGTCACAAGAACAATCTTCTGCGCCTCTCGTAGTCGCTTTTTTTGAATCAATCTGTTTTTCGAGTTTTTCAATTGCTTTCCTGGCTTTTTCCAATTCAGCTTTAACTTGTTGCTTTGTTCTTTTCATAATAATTTTTTTGCGGTTTAGAGTCCTTAATGGTATTTAATGCTGTATAAAAAGAAGGACTCAATAACTTTATACACAGCTTGTCTGTTGTTATATTCGTTTATTTGGAGTTAAAGCAACTACAGCAGAAGTAGATCATTCTTTTTTAAGGTACTTTTTAATTAAAAACATTTTACAGCGTAAAAATTTATATTTTTTTAATGTAAACACGAAACGAACAGCATATTGAATATTGATGCAAAAAGGATGCGTTTTTGGGTGTAAAAAGAATAAATTGTTTGTTTTCTATTCTTAAAATGGCAAAATTATAAATATTTTTTCAAATAACAATTAAAATGATATTTTTATTCATGTATTGTCCAGTCATATCATAAAATGTTTGACTGTACAGTTAATTTCACCCTGAATTTCACCATACGCAAAATCAAATCATAGTGAATCAGACGGTAAAACAAACTTAAAGACAGCAAAATTTCGTTCCTGAAAAATCAACCTCAATTAATTTTACCACGTGCTGTGCGTTCGTTATTTTTTTGACTTCCGAAAGAATACCCAATTGATAAACCGAAATCTAACCCTGCTGTCCACTTGTACATTTTAGCCCAGGAATCTCCGTCTGTCGGCACAGTCTCCTTCCATTTATATTCACTAACAATGGGGGGGCCATACCCTAACCAGTAACTGATTGTGAACCCTTTATTCCACACCCAAGTCTGACCCACACCAACGCCTATATTATATGATTCAAATGAGTATTGGGCTCCCTTGTATATCCCTTTAGCAAGGTTCATATACCGAATATTAATATCTCCAAAAGTGGTTTTGTATGCAGACTTGAACAACCAAAGAAATTTGGCATCCTGTACAGGTCGTAAAAAATATTTGTAATGTAGTCCGGAACCATATTCGGTCTCATTGCAAATTATAGGAAAAGAACCTCCGACTTGAACAAATAGAGCGTGCCTGGAGGTCACGCGCAATTCATACGCCATTCCCCATCTCTCAATACCTAATCCTGCCAGATTGAGTTGTAACGAATGACGGTAAAATAGGGAGTCATTTGACTGGGCATTAACAAAAGTGTATCCCAAAATTAGGACAGCCAAACCCAAGATTTTCTTTAAATGTTTCATTTTGCTTAAATTCTTAGTTGAATAATACTGTTGAATGATACAGCAAAGAAACAAAAGTAAAACAGGTTAAAAGACCAAGCCTATCGGCATTCAAAAACTTGTAGTCCAAACTTATAGGGAAAAACGTACAAACTCCTAATAATCTGACACATAAATTAATTCAATAGATACAACAAAAATGATAAAAAGGCAGGAGGATTACGATTGAAATTGATTTATCCTTTGAAAAAATATTATATTTTATTCCGAAATTCACTTGGGGTCAAGCCTACGAATTTCTTAAAGATAGAGTTAAAACTACTCTTAGAACTAAACCCACAATCATAAGCCAAGGAAAGTATAGTGTAGTTTTTATAAGAAGGGTCGATCAACTTTTGTTTGGCTAAATCAACCCTATAACTATTCACAAAATCAAAGAAGTTTTTCTCAAGATTCTCATTAATTACCTGAGAAAGATAATTGGTTGAAATATCCATTTTTTCAGCAACTTCTTTTAATAAAAGTTTCTCATTTAGATATGGTTTTTCTTTCTCCATATACTTCAACAATCTTTTCAAATGAGTTTCCGAATCTTCTTTTTTAAGACCCGATTTTTCATAACGATTACTTGCTGATTTAGTACTAGACATTACTGTCGTTTCTTTTTTCGGTATCTGAATTGAATAAATAGCTTGTTGTCTTATACCAAAAAAACCCAGAAGAAAGATAAATATTACAAAAACAGCGGTTCCTTGCATATCCTGTATCATGTGGTCTTTAGGTTGCATAGCGAGTGTGGTTGTTTCATAATAATGAGCATTAATAACAAGACTTGATATACCAACCCACAAGAACACTAATAAGATAGCTAATATTCTTAACCAATTGAGACTGATATTTTCTTCATAGGAAAACATTTTTCGAATAGAAATTTTATGTCTTTTCAATAGCCTTAGTGTCGCTACTAAATAAATGGTTGTAAATAACATCGTTATTCCAAAAACGAAAATTGCATAAGAATCGGTTGTTAGGTGAGTTGCTAAGCGAACCTTTTCTTCATAAGGAAGTTGTGCCAAAGGGATAATACAAATGTAAGTAATGGCTGTAGGGATAATATGTAGTAACCACTTAGCTTTAAATACATTTTCTTTAGAAGTTAGTGATTCGGTGTACATATACATTAAAGAATAATATACAACGAGTAATCCTGAAGGGATATGACCATATTCGATGTAAAACTCATATCCGGATTGGAAAGAGTAATAAACAAAAGCTAAATGTAATGTAAAAATTGCAAGCCAAAGTGCCAAAATCTTGTCAGCTATTGATTTACGTTTTTTTGAAAGTACCAAAATCGCAAAAAAACAAGATTGAATAGCACCTATTAATAGTAAAACTTCCATAAAAGCAAAACTAATACTTTATTCTTTTCCTGTTGAAATATCCACTATTTAAAATATCCTTTTACAAATTGTTTCAAGAGCATAGTCTTATTCTAACGTTCCAGTGTACAGTAAGGGAGATGTTAATGACGATGTGTGCGCCCTGCATGAGCAGCGCGCATTTGCTGCAAGTGAAAAAATGCAAAAATACAAATATTTTTGGTTAAACAATGCTTTTGGCAGGTGTATTTATCCAACGGGTACAAGTTCATTACGCGCGGAGTTGTGCCCGAAGCATTAGCAAGTACCGTACAATTTTCACAATAAAAATCTGCAACCGGTCTGTTGTTTTCAAAATCATTAAGATAAACATTGCCGCAACAAGGACAAAATGAGTTTTGTTTAACCCAATTTTCTGTTAATACCCGGGCAATCTGAGGATTACTTGAATAGCCTTTTGCTATTTCTTTGTTAAAGAAGAGATTTATATTGTGAAGTGAATAAATTTCAATTAGTTTATATAGGTTGTGTCTTGCCACCAAACCACTTGATAAATGGTTTTGCTTTCTGAGTCATAATCATTTTTTCGTTTGCACAAAAATACGTTTTTTTGCATTTATCGTCTTTTTTCTCAGCTTGATCAGAACCTATGGCAGTTGCATAAAGGTATCTTTTGTGGGAATCATGAAGTAGCCGAAATTACTGCCATTATTTAATCGTTGCCTGCCACCTGCAAAGAGTCGAAAGTGAATGTCCGGGAATGTCTGTGATGGGATTGGGGTCATAGATTCGTTGCGCGAGCTTTTGCGAACTTATTTAGTGGTTTGCATCGACGGGTTCGGGGGACAGTAGTGCCCGTCGTTGCAAAAAGATGATTGGTTGTGCAAGCCTGCGGCGACGGGTATTTATTGGGTGCGGTGGCTCCGTCATTGCGAGGAGGCAAAGCCGACGAAGCAATCTCCTCTTCAATGTATAATGCAAAATAACATTTCCAGTTGGTTATTGCTCTCAAATCTGCCATGTTTCTTTTATAATCAATTTAGCATTTTCTCCAATACACTTTCCAACACGCACACATAATAAAAAGGTACATTTATCAGGCGAAAAGTTTTACCCCTGGATGTTGTAACTGTATCGACCTGCAAAGGATTACTCCAAACCCGCACGGCAACATCGTGAGGAGCCTCGTCCATAAATAAATGCAGCGATTTTAATTTAGCGTTAGTGCCGCTTTTAACTTCTATGGGAATGATCATTCCATTGTAAATATAAATTAAATCAACTTCAGCATCGGAACCACTTTTATTTCTTCGCCAAAAAATCCGTTTGTTCAATACGGAATAACTTAAAGCTAATATCTCCTGGGCTACAATGTGTTCTGCTATTCTGCCTCGCCATACATCAGTAATATTTGTAGCATCGAATACCACCTCTTGTGTCTTTGCCTGATAATTTACTAGCCCGGTATCTAACCAGAACAAGCGTGAACGAAGCCTGAAGTTAGGCTGTACGGGCAATTGAGTTCCAGTTATCGGATAAGCCAATTCAAGCAGAAAAGCTTTTTCTAAAGTTCTGAAAGCATTGGCCATATCGCGTGATATATAAGCGCTGTCGCCAAACTTTTCGAAGCTTATAGTATCTGCAGCAGCCACCCAACCAGCATTAAGGATATGTCGGATAGTTCGCACTTTCAAGTCTGTATCAGCGTATTTTTCGACATCATTGCTATACGACTCAATTAATGAATCATAAATCGGCTTAAGTGAGTGTATATCATTTGTTTTGGCATATACATTGATTACCTCGGGCATACCACCTACTAATACATACTCGTTAAATCGCTTCATTAACCGATCATGAATATATGAAGCGTCACCTGATAAAATTACATTGGCATCAAACTGTTGATTAAGTCCATCCAAAAACTCCAGAAAAGAACAAGGTCGTAGAGCCATATATTCTACACGTCCTACCGGAAAAGAGATTTGTCGCATTTCCATCAAAGTTTCGAGCAAAGAGCCAGCAGCAATCACATGTATGTGTCCGGCATCTTCATAAAAATAGCGTAACATTGCCACAGCTTTTGGAGAGTTTTGAATCTCGTCGATAAATAAAAGTGTTTTCTCATTGGTAAGTGGCGTTCTGGCATTTTTGAAATAAATTGCTTTCAGCAATTCATGTACGTCGTTGTATTTATCAAATAAATCCCTATCAGCCTCTCGCTCCAGATTTATCTCAAGATACACATCAAACTCTTTACCCAGCATACGTACAAGTGTGGATTTACCTACTTGCCTGGCACCGCGTAAAACGATAGGTTTATGTTCTTCGCTATCCTTCCACTTTCGCAATTCATTTATCAATAACCTGTTCATAAGAGCTAATTGTTTGATTATAATTGCAAATATACAACATTTGTCTTGAAATGACGGTAATATTTTGTGTTAATTGTCGTAGAATGACGGTAAGTAAGTATAGGTTTTGTCGTAAATTCAGGGTAACTGTTATGTTGTTTGTGAAAAACTGTTCCAGCGGAGTGCGCTTGATCGGGGGGTTGCTTCGTCGCTTCGCTCCTCGCAATGACGGTGCAATGATTGGGGTCATATATCCGTCACATGAGCTTTTGTGAACCTGTTTAGTGATTTGTAGCGACGGGTTCGGGGGACAGTAGTGCCCGTCGCTGCAAGAAGATGATTGGTTGTGCAAGCCCGGGGCGACGGATATTTATTGGGTGCGATGACCCCGTCATTGCGAGGAGGCAAAGCCGACGAAGCAATCTCCTCTTCAATGAGTCTTGCAAAGAAACATTGAAAAAGTGGCTCACTTCGCCGGATTGGAGTGTCTTGTAATCAGCAACTATTAGATGTTAATTTGTCCCCGATTTATCATATTTTGGGGACAATATTACGAACGTAAAATATAATTATTCCTGATACAAATAATAACAGATTCTTGCTGCCATCGGCAGCGTAGATTAGTAACCAGTAAGCTTGCTTACTGGAAAACCTATGCCCCTGAACTACAGGCTTCCATAGGAAGCCAACTCTTGTCTCTTTGTGTCGCTACCTACGGCAGCTCCATAGGGTAGGGTGTCCCTTTCTTCCAGTAAGCAAGCTTACTGGTTACTAAAATTTGCTTCCTACGGAAGCATTTGGTTGTATGACGTAGCGGGAACATAATTTATTACCCACACGGCATTCTTATAATGTTCCAAAAACTCATCCGACTGCCATTTTAGGGTGAAGTTATCAATTCCTTCATCCCGGATATGAGTTTTTCTGAACGAAATGGTGTGTGTTGCCAGTAAACCGTGTTGTAGTAATAAGGAAACATCAACATACTGGTACTTGTTGGCTTTAAGAAATTCAACTAATGCATTGGTGCTTACGCTGGTTTTTTGCATAAAGTTTTAAGTCTTTTAAATTTGCGATAAATATGAATTAAATTCCCCACGATAAAACATATTAACGTAATGCATCACTTTGTCAATATAAACTACAGGAACTCCAATTTCTATTAAATAATCTTCATTAACTATTGCTTGAGAGCTTCCTGCTTCAATCGAAATCAAATTCGACATGTATTCTGAAAGACCAATGAGACATAGAACTTTCATTAACTTATTCCTTTCATCTGCCTCTTCCATATATATGATGTCTTCAACAAGATTGTGATTTATGACGGCTGAAATATCCGTCTCCAGATAATCACCTGAATCTAATACAATCTCTTCATTTCGATACATTTCTTGAACTTTTAAAATTGCATCGGTTTGGTTCTTCGATTCAACTTTTATTACCCTTGAAAGTACTTCTCTTATTTCAATTTCAAACATTTTGTCAGCCATATTTCAATCATTTTGAATGACAAAAATACAGTTTGAAATCTATAGTTGACTGAAATAGATCAATTTATAACATTTTTGATCAAAAATTAAAAGCTGTGGTGATTAAATCTTCTTGTATTTTCCTGGTGCTGTAAATTCAATGAATCCTTTGTCGCGGAGGTATTGAAGTTGTTGACGGATTTTGTCTTTTACAAACCTATTGTCCGGGTGTTTCAATTGTAACTCCCTCTCAAATTGATATACCTGATTCAATGAAAAATCAACCGTATTGATTCTGTCAACACAATGCAGGACATCCATTATCCATCCTCTGCTATCAATATTGGTGGTTTTAATTGATTTAGTCCGGCTGTAATTGGCTAATACAGTTTGCTTGTCAACTTCTTGTTGATTTTTGACAATAAAAATCTTACCGCTCTCGGGCACATTCGATATGTCAATATTACATCCAATCCATCCTGCCCTTCTTGCATTTTCAGATAATGGTTTTCGCTTTTGAATGATATTCGGGGTGAAAAAATGGTTTGGAATTAACAGGAAATTATTGACCGATAGTTCCTTTGAATAGGTCAGGAAAAAGAAATTCGGATTCTGGTTTGAATTGATCCTTTCTATCATGGTAGCATATGCTCCATCAGTTATTGTATTTGAAAATAACCCGTTCTTGCTTTTGAGTTCAAATTCTTCTTTGCAATTATCACAATAAAAATCTGCAACCGGTCTGTTGTTTTCAAAATCATTCAGATATACATTGCCGCAACAGGGGCAAAATGAGTTTTGTTTGACCCAGTTTTCTGTTAATACCCGGGCGATTTGGGGATTGCTGGTGTAGCCTTTGGCGATTTCTTGGTTGAAGAAGAGGTTCATGTGGTGAAGTGGATAGATTTTCGTTGTTCAACGGCTGCGTGTATGAAACGTTGGGGATTGCGGGCTTCGTTCTTATCCGCCGACACAAACGTCGATGCGGGGCAGAACACTTTAATTAACCTCTTAAACCCCAATGTTTTATACACGATGTTAGGCAATGTTGATTATTCTTCAAGTTCAATTCTAATATGAGATAATAATCCTTTAAGCCAGGTAGAAACTTGCTTTGCACTCTGAATCGAATGAATATGTGTTTGGTTTTCTTGCCAATTTCCATTCATTGCAAAATGAATTCTTTTAACATCAACTATTTTTGCTTTTTCTTTCTCTAACAAAGAAATAAAATCACTGTGATCTAAGTGAACAGAATATTCTTCAAATGTCTTTTCTATGGCTTGGCTTGAAGTAATATGCCAATGAGGTTGTGAATGTTTCTCATTAGGGTCATTCATATCATCCCATTCTGCTCTAAACAACTGAATTTTTATATCATCATCATCATTCCCCTCATAGACAGAAATAGATATATTTGTATGAGTAGTTTCTATTTGCCTGTTTCCTTGTTTTGATTTCTCAACAATAAATTTGACTTCTACATATAACCAAAAATTATTAAACCATTTTAGCACCTTCACAGGTTCACTGTCATAACGATTTAATGCGAATGAATTTCCTTCAATTTTGAAAACAGATATGTTAAAATGACCTTTTGCTGGTACAAGCTTGAAATTTTCGACAAACAGTACTTTACATTCTTTATTTATATCAGTTACAATACCTAAAAAATCACTCATAAATTAACAATTGGGATAGAAATAAGATTTTAAAATATCATCTATAACAGGTTTAATAAATGAGTTACCATTTTCTAATTCTTTACCAAGTTCTGAAAGTTTTAGATATGCTCCATTTTCTCTCAGATTATTTTTTTGAATATTTGGAATAGGAATATTTTTAATCTGAATTTTTCCTAAATCGTAACCAGACATTATAGGTTTGGAATATATAGATAACAATAAATCAAAGATACTACTGCTAAATAATGCAAGATAGAAGTAATAATCTGTGGTTTGAAATTCTTTTTTGGGAATAAATGCATTGCCTTCTTCAATTACACAATCACCCTTTTTATCAAAACCAAAAGAATTTGAATTACCAAATCTATTAGAGAAAAGCCTTGGTTCTTGGGTAAACTGCCAGTTCCTAGGTCTTGTCAAAGACCACCAATGGTTTATGCCTGACCTTTTTTCTAATATTTCCTTATTGGGTAAAAGTCTGGTTTTATAAAAATCTACACTAGCTAAATTATTTTCATCTTTAAAAATCAAACCATTTTTGTCATATGGAAACCAAACATATTCATTAATTATTATTTTTCCTGTGCGAATTGAATCATTTGTCAATACTGGTCTAAAATATCTCTTTTCTTCTGTCAATATAGAATTGTATTCTTTCGATGAAATTTTAAAAACATTCTTTACACCCAACAATGCACCTTGATTTATACTAAACACATCAGTAATAGCAACCAATTTGCCAGCTTTATGATAAATATCTAATTCTTTAATAAATTCATTAAACTTTCGCAAGTATGATAACTTGCTGATATATAGCAAAAAAGCAGCATATAAATTTGATAAAGTCACTGATATTCAGTAACTTTATGTCGCAAAACAAAACCAAAAAAATATGCTGCGACACAAAGATACAATAATACTTTCAGAGATAAAAGGCTTTTTTACTTCAAGTGAAAAAGCCATGGAA
>JAQVNN010000112.1 GCA_028703105.1 Paludibacter sp.
ATGCTCAACAATGGAAGAATGGCGAAAAGTTTTTTCAAATATGGTCTAACTTTTATCGCTACAGTACTCCTAAATGCTCATTATCAATCGAATATAGATATTTTTAAATTTTTGTCATGTACTTAGTCTTTTTTTACTCCTTTTTTCCTAAGTGTAAGATTAGGTAAAGCAAATTTATAAACAGATTTTTAATATCCAAGTACTTTAAGAAAAAAAAACAGGATAATTGCATTTTTTTTAGCAAATACCCTGATTTTCTAAGATTAAAATCCTAATTCTGATATTTTTCTGAATATTTAAGCGATTTTTAACCGGTTCATGTTTGCTTTTTCAATTTTAGTCCGGGCGTATTCCAGGTTAATTACCAGTTTCTTTTCATTTTTCGATGGCATTTCGTACATCTTGTCCATGATGATGGTTTCGGTGATGGATCTCAGGCCACGGGCTCCTAATTTGAATTCAATTGCCTTATCAACAATATACTCCAGAACTTCTTCTTCAAAAATTAGTTCTATATGATCCATTTTAAACAATTTGACATATTGTTTGGTGATGGAGTTTTTCGGTTCGGTGAGGATTTTACGTAAGGCAACCCTGTCAAGTGGTTCCAGATAAGTCAGAATGGGTAATCGCCCGATGATTTCAGGAATCAAACCGAAAGATTTTAAATCCTGCGGAGCGATATACTGCAACATGTTTTTTTTGTCGATATAATCTGTTTCGAGTGCAGCACTGTACCCTACAACACGGGTATTGAGACGGGCTGCAATTTTTTTCTCGATACCATCGAAAGCTCCTCCACAAATAAACAAGATATTTTGAGTGTTGACCGGAATCATTTTTTGTTCCGGATGTTTTCTCCCTCCCTGGGGCGGAACATTCACAACCGATCCTTCCAGCAATTTGAGTAAGCCTTGTTGAACACCTTCCCCGCTCACGTCGCGGGTGATGCTCGGGTTATCTCCCTTACGGGCAATTTTATCAATTTCATCGATAAAAACGATGCCTCTTTCAGCTGCTTTCACGTCATAATCAGCTACCTGAAGTAACCTGGTCAGAATACTTTCGATGTCTTCACCCACATAGCCGGCTTCGGTGAGTACCGTGGCGTCAACGATGGTAAAAGGCACGTGCAACTTTTTAGCAATGGTTCTGGCAAGCAGGGTTTTTCCCGTGCCGGTGGAACCAACCATGATGATGTTTGATTTTTCGATCTCCACATCGTCATTGGTTTTTTCCTGCATGAGGCGTTTGTAATGGTTGTAAACAGCCACCGAAAGGAATTTCTTGGCTTCATCCTGTCCGATTACATATTGATCGAGGTACTTTTTTATTTCCACTGGTTTGGGAATATCCTCTTTCTGTAAATGCGGTAATTTGGACTTACTCTCCGTATTTTCCTTTACTATTTCAGCGGCCTGTATCGCGCATTCGTTACATATCTGCACGTTGTCTTGTCCCATGATGAAAAAATCCACCTGAGATTCAGTTCGTCCGCAGAAAGAGCATCGCCTGAGTTGTTTCGCCATTATTTAACTTTCTTGTCGTTAATTAAAATCCTGTCGATCATTCCATATTCGAGGGCTTCCTGAGAGGTCATCCAGTAATCCCTGTCCGAATCTTTTTCGATTTTTTCAAAAGGATTTCCGGAATGGTCGGCGATAATGCTGTAAAGTTCTTTTTTCAGTTTTTGGATTTCGCGGGCCGTAATTTCAATATCAGAAGCCTGTCCTTGTGCCCCCCCCATTGGTTGATGGATCATTACCCGCGAGTGTTTCAGTGCAGAACGTTTATTTTTTGTACCGGCAACCAGTAACACAGCACCCATGGAAGCCGCCATGCCGGTACAGATAGTGGCCACATCAGAGCCAATAAATTGCATGGTGTCATAGATTCCCAATCCGGCATAAACTGAACCACCCGGTGTATTCAGGTAAATTGAGATGTCTTTTCCCGGATCAGAAGAATCCAGGAATAAGAGCTGCGCCTGAATAACGTTGGCTGTATAGTCATCGATTTGCGTACCCAAAAAAATGATGCGGTCCATCATCAGACGTGAAAACACATCCATTTGAGTTACATTCAGTTGTCTTTCTTCCAGGATTGAAGGAGAAATATAACTACTGTTGATACCTATGTATTTTTCCAGTGCCAGCCCATTCATCCCGAGGTGTTTGGTGGCGTATTTGTGAAATTCGTTTTGATTCATAATGCAAATTTTTTAAAACACATTAATCACATAGAACACATCAGATTCAATGCGACTACAAAAATAATGTTTTTTTGTCTAATATGCTATTAAAAGAAAAAGCAAAGTGCTATCACTTGATAACACTTTGCCAATATTTTAAAAACTAATGTTTTCTATGTGACTAATGTGGTGAATGTTTTTACTCAAACATCTTATTAAATTCCTCTATCGAAACCTCTTTTGTATCCACTTTAACTGCATTTTTAATGATGTCGAGCACCTTGTTTTCAGCCACTTTATCGATGATGTTTTTCAGGGTTTCTTCTTTTTTGAGCATATCTTTCACATAGTTGTCGAGGATGGCATCGTCCATGCCAATCATGCCGTATTGGGCAAACTGGGAACGGGCAATTTTGCGACCGAAGTCTTCCACATCATCCTTCTCAACTTTGATGTCGTTAGTTTTAGCTATTTTATCTTTAATTAACTGCCATTTAAGGTCGGCAATCATATTAGGATAATCGGTGTCCAAGGTTTCTGCTGTCAGATTTTTGTTGGTAGCAATTAACCAACGCTTCAGGAATGTATCCGGGAATACAAGATTTTCATATTTCTTCAACAAGGCTTCACGTGCATCTATCCCGAATTTGTATTCGCTGTCCTGCGCCAGTGTTTCTTGTATGTTGGCCTTAATTTTTTCAGTGAACTCTTCCGCTGATTTTACAACATCTTCACCATAAACTTTGTCAAACAATTCCTGATCTATTTCTGCTTCGTGGTAACGGGTGATGCCTTCGATGGTAAGCTGAAAATCAGCAGTCACCTCAGCAACATCTTCTTTTGAAATTTTCAACAGAGAAGAAATTTCAGCTTCGTTTTCGAAAGCCGTTTTCGGGTTGAAAGTAATTACATCGCCAATTTTTGCTCCTGAGAACAAGGTTTTACTGGCTTCATCTTTCATGTAAGCAGGAGTCAAAACAGCATCTTGTACCTGAATGCCACCTTCTTTTACTTTGCCTTCGGCCAGTTCTATCAGGGTACCTTTTACCATGTCTTTTTCCTCAACCGACTCTTCCTGCACATATTTACCATAGCGACCCGTGTAAGATTTGATCTGGTTATTGATCATTTCTTCGCTCGGTGTAATCTGATAGTATTTTACTTTGTCCTTTTTGTTCAGTTCAACTTCAAACTCAGGCGCCAGTCCAAGGTCGAAAACGAACTCGAAATCTTCCTGTGTGCTGAAATCAATATTTTTCTGATCAGTTTCATTCGGGAGAGGTTCACCCAGCATGTTGATTTTGTTATCCTGAATGTATTTGTACAATTCGTCCGACAGAATTTTGTTGATTTCTTCTGCAAGAATGGATTTTCCATACATTTTTTTCAATAATCCGAGTGGAACCATGCCCGGACGGAAACCCGGGATGTTCGCTTTTTTGCGGTATTCGCGTAATGTTTTTTCTACTTTTTCGGCGTAATCTGCTTTCTCAATGCTGATGGTGATGGTTGCATTGGAATTGTCGATGTCTTTTCTGACGATGTTCATTGTTATTATTTATGCGATTTGTTTTTTTTGACTAACGACTAACGACTAACGACTAATGACGTTTGACGTTTGACGTTTGACGTTTGACGTTTGACGTTTGACGTTTGACGTTTGACGTTTTATTTAACGGCCTGCAAAGATACAAATTTTTTATAAATTAATTCTTGGCCATTCTTTTTCTGTCATTCTCATCCAACAAGATCTTTCTGAGGCGGATACTGGAAGGAGTTATTTCCACATACTCATCTTCCTTTATATATTCGAGTGCTTCTTCGAGACTAAAAATAATCGGAGGTGATAACCTGACTTTATCATCAGATCCCGAGGCACGCATGTTAGTGAGTTTTTTCGATTTGGTTACATTCACCACCATATCGCCTTCCTTGGAACTTTCACCTACCACCTGACCGGCATAGATATTATCCTGCGGATAAATGAAGAATTTGCCGCGTTCCTGTAGTTTGTCGAGTGCATAAGCATAGGCTGTACCGCTTTCCATCGCGATGATGGAGCCGTTAATTCTTTTCTCGATATCTCCTTTGTAGGGTTGATATTCAACAAAACGGTGCGACATGATGGCTTCGCCTGCAGAAACAGTCAACACATTGTTTCTCAATCCGATGATGCCACGGGAAGGGATGTAAAACTCCAGCTGCACACGGTCGTTTTTTATTTCCATGCTGATCATTTCGCCTTTTCTCATGGCCACCATTTCGATGATTTTACCAGAGCTTTCTTCCGGCAGGTTGATGGAAAGCTGTTCGACTGGTTCGCATTTAACGCCGTTAATTTCTTTGAAGATAACCTGCGGCTGACCGACCTGCAACTCATAGCCTTCGCGACGCATGGTCTCGATCAGGATTGACAAGTGCAATACCCCACGACCATATACGGTCCACACATCGGCATTCAGGTTTTTTTCAACGCGTAATGCCAGGTTTTTATCGAGTTCTTTTATCAGCCGGTCGTGGATGTGTCTGGAAGTAACGAACTTTCCTTCCTTTCCGAAGAAAGGAGAGTCGTTGATGGTAAATACCATACTCATCGTGGGTTCGTCAATCGCGATTGGTTTCAGGGGCTCCGGATTTTGGATGTCACAGATTGAATCCCCGATTTCGAAACCATCGATACCAACTAGCGCGCAAATATCTCCCGATTTAACCTCGGTGGTTTTCGTACGGCCAAGACCGGTGAAAGTGTGCAGTTCTTTGATTCTTGATTTGATGACAGTTCCGTCACGTTTCACCAGACTTACATCCATGTTTTCACGGAGTACGCCGCGGTGAATCCGTCCCACTGCGATACGTCCCACGTAATTGGAATAATCCAGTGACGTAATCAGCATCTGCGGTGTTCCTTCTATGAATTCAGGAGCAGGGATGTATTTGATGATGGCATCCAGCAGGGGTTGAATGCTACCGGAAGGAGTTTTCCAGTCTTCCGCCATCCAGTTGTTCTTGGCTGAGCCGTAAATGGTATGGAAGTTTAATTGTTCTTCGGTAGCATCCAGGTGGTACATAAGGTCGAAAACCATTTCATGCACTTCATCGGGGCGACAGTTCGGTTTGTCAACCTTATTCACTACCACGATGGGGGTGAGTCCGATTTGCAACGCTTTTTGAAGCACGAACCGGGTTTGCGGCATCGGACCTTCGAAAGCATCTACCAGCAACAATACGCCATCGGCCATGTTCAGCACCCGTTCTACTTCCCCGCCAAAATCGGCGTGACCCGGGGTGTCGATGATATTTATTTTATAGCCCAGATAGTCGATCGAAACGTTTTTCGCGAGGATAGTAATTCCCCTCTCACGCTCCAGATCGTTGTTATCCATGATCAATTCGCCCGTTGTTTGATTGTCGCGGAACAGGTTGCCGGCCAGCAGCATTTTATCTACCAGGGTAGTCTTTCCATGGTCAACGTGGGCAATGATGGCAATATTTCTGATTTTCTGCATGTAACACATTCTTTTTTGAGGGCGCAAAGATAATAAAAAAACAGGAATGTTTAGCTATTATCAAATAACTAATTAGTGAATAGTGATTGGTAGTTGGTAGTTAGTAGTTAGTAGTTAGTGAATGGTATTACCTTAAACAATTAAACTCTTAAACCAATAATTTTCCACTAACCTGTCAATGCCTGAAATATATTGACCGTTTTTAGAGTATAAATTAACTTTAAAAGCGAGTCTATTATGGCACATTTAACACAATTAAAATTATCACAGTCCGAGCGTCGGCGACGTCATTTTAGCGA
>JAQVNN010000113.1 GCA_028703105.1 Paludibacter sp.
ATTTTCAACATAGATATTGAAATGTTAATAGAAAAATTATTCTCTGAAAATGAAAAACTTACAAAATACTTGAATTTTAAAAGCCTACCGCAAGCGGGCTAACAGAGCTTGCGAAAGTTGAATTAATGATAATTTCAATATAAATATGGAGCAGCTATTCAATCAAATCAGTGAAGATATTAAAAAAGCCATGCTGGCGAGAGATAAAGTGGTTTTAGAGGCTTTAAGGGGTATCAAAAAAGAGTTTCTGGAAGCCAAAACAGCAAAAGGAGGTGATGGTACCCTGCCGGATGAACAAGCAGTGAAAATTTTACAGAAAATGGTAAAACAGCGCAAGGATTCAGCGCGGATTTTTACTGAACAAAAGCGGCAGGATTTGGCCGACAATGAATTGGCTGAAGTTGCTGTAATAGAACAATATCTCCCGACTCAGATGTCGGATGCCGAATTGGAATCAATCGTAGCGGCCATTATTGCTGATGTTGGTGCTGCCGGTTTGCAGGATATGGGCAAAGTGATGGGAGTTGCCACTCGGCAGCTTGCAGGCAAAGCCGAAGGTCGGGCGATATCCGAAAAAGTGAAGGCATTGCTGACAAAATCATGTTGACTTTCATGAATTTTACACAGAACCGTTTCTTTTATTATTTGATTATTGTGAATCGATAATTACATGTGAGGCATCTGCTCTTTGATTATTAAACAAATTAAAGTAAATTTGCAGGTTCAAAGCAAATACGCATGTCTGTCATCAAAAAGATCGATTCTTACATCCTCAAACGCTTCTTCACGCTCTTTGTGATGACTTTTCTGATAGTCATCTTCATTCTGCTGATGCAGTTTTTGTGGAAGCATTTTGCGGATTTAGTGGGTAAAGGCATTGGCTGGGATGTGCTGGCTGAATTTTTTATTTATGCCGTCATGACGTTGGTTCCACTGGCTTTACCACTTGCTTTGTTATTGGCTTCACTCATGACTTTTGGAAATCTGGGAGAAAATTTTGAACTAACAGCCATGAAGTCAGCAGGAATATCCTTGTTCCGGATCATTCGTCCACTGATGATTTTTGTCGCTTTTATAGTTGTGGGTGCATTTTTCTTTTCGAATTATGTGTTGCCGAAGTCCCAGAAAAACATGTACACGTTGCTGTTTTCTATCCGCCATAAATCACCCGAATTAGATGTGCCTGTGGGAGAATTTTATGCGGGAATCAATGGAGTAAATCTCTACGTTCGTGATAAAGACAAAAGCTTGTTGAAGGATCTGATGATTTATGATTTTTCAAGTGGCTTTAGTAACGCGGCTGTGCTGGTTGCAGATTCCGGAAAAATCCAGCTTACCGGCGATAAAAAATACCTTTTGCTGACACTCTATCATGGAGAAAGTTTTGAAAACCTTAGGGAACAAAAGATGTCCGGCGCCAATAATATTCCTTACCGCCGGGAGACGTTTTCATATAAAGAGCTTTTATATGATTTCGATTCGGAATTCAACCGCTATGATGAGTCATTATTGCAGGATCAGCACATCAGTAAAAACATCCGGGAACTATCACATTCAATAGATTCGATCAAAAAAATTATTGAAGTAAGGAGTGCTTCACAGGTTCAGGAAATGTTGCAATACCGCTATTTTCTCGGAAATGTAGGGGAGGAAATTTCATGGGGAGTCGATCCGGAGGTTGATTTGACAAGGTACGATCCCGATTCAGCCTTTCTAAATCTCGGAAATTCCGAGATGGAGTTTGCGGTTAATTATGCTGTAGAACGTGCCAAAAGCATGCTTGATCACATTCAGTATAATAAGTTGTTGCTGGGTGAACCGCAGATGTATATGAACCGCCATGCCAGTGAATGGCACCGGAAATTTGCACTGTCCTTTGCCTGCCTGATTTTCTTTTTTATCGGGGCGCCCCTGGGTGCCATCATCCGCAAGGGAGGTTTTGGATTTCCCGTCGTGATATCGGTACTGATGTTCGTGATTTATTATATCATTGACCTGACCGGCTATAAGATGGCCAGGGAGGGTATATGGGAGGCTTATCAGGGCATGTGGCTGAGTTCCGCAATATTATTTCCTGTCGGCGTGTTTCTTACTTACAAAGCTGCAGTCGATGCTACCTTGTTTAACCCCGAAATTTATGTGAAGTTTTTTCATACCATTAAAATAAAAATATATCATTTCATCCGAATTTCAGTAGATGATGAATATGAGGATTCAAAATAATTCACTATATGAAGAAGTTTTTAAATACAATCGACGAAGCGATTCAGGACATCAAAGAAGGTAAGGTGGTTATTGTTGTTGACGATGAAGACCGTGAAAATGAAGGAGATTTCATTTGCGCTGCTGAAAAAATAACGCCTGAAATAGTCAATTTTATGATTACACATGGCCGGGGATTGCTTTGTGCACCTTTGACAGAAGAACGATGCGCTGAACTTGATCTTAACATGCAGGTTGATAATAATACTTCGGTGCATGCAACGCCTTTTACGGTTAGTATTGATAAGCTTGAAGGTTGTACAACCGGTGTTTCTGCCAACGATCGCGCAGCAACCCTCAGGGCTTTGTGTGATCCGGACTCTAAACCCGAAACTTTTGGTCGTCCCGGACATGTTTTTCCTTTACGTGCTAAAACACGAGGAGTTATCCGTCGGGCAGGACATACCGAGGCTGCTGTTGACCTTGCCAGGATGGCCGGACTATACCCCGCCGGTGCTTTGATTGAAATCATGAACGAAGATGGTTCCATGGCACGTTTACCTGAACTGATTGAAATAGGTAAAAAGTTTCATTTGAAGATTATAAGTATTGCCGATTTAATTGCTTACCGGATTAAAACTGAATCGTTGGTCGAAAAAGGGGTAGAAGTACAGATGCCAACAGCTTATGGTGATTTCAGGTTAATCCCGTTCCGTCAGTTGTCAAACGGCATGGAACATGTGGTGCTGATTAAAGGTTCATGGGAAAAAGACGAACCTATTTTGGTACGGGTACATTCTTCTTGTATGACAGGTGACATTTTCGGTTCTCAACGTTGTGAATGTGGAGAACAACTCCATCGAGCCATGCAGATGATTGAAAAAGAAGGGAAAGGCGTGCTGGTATATATGAATCAGGAAGGTAGGGGAATCGGATTGATGAATAAAATTAAAGCCTATAAATTGCAGGAGCAAGGTCTTGATACAGTGGATGCAAACCTGCATCTCGGATTTAATGCTGATGAACGGGACTATGGCGTGGGAGCGCAAATACTCAGATGTCTGGGAGTTACCAGATTAAGGCTTATGACAAACAATCCGGTGAAACGTATCGGCCTGGAATCGTATAATCTGACTATCGTCGAGAATGTGCCATTGATTATCAAACCAAATCCATATAACAAGTTTTATATGGAAACTAAAAAACGCAGGATGGGGCATATCCTGAATGACTGATAAGGTTTTTTTAATAAAACACAAGGTTATTTAAAATAATACGCTATTTTTGTAAGGCAAAACTCATTAAATCAACAACAAAGTTTTTCTGAATGAAAATCTTTTTTGAAAAAATCTGAAAAATGGACCCACTTGAACTAGACAAGGATGCTGAAATTGTAAACAAAGATCTGACACAACAACCAGCAACGGAAATTGTACCGGAAGCAGGTGATACAATGGATAATCAACCCGCTGAAATTGCACAGGCTCCCGATGAAGCTGCCAATGTTGTTGCGGCTGAAACGACAGTTGTAGAACCGGAGGAAACAGATGCTGAATCTGTACCGCTGGAGGCTGTGGAAACAGTTGAGGAGCCTGTTCAGGAAAAGCCATCTATTGATCTGAATAGCATGTCGCGTGATGAACTGCTGGCTTATCTCAAACAATTGCTTTTGAAAGAAGTAATAGAAATTAAGGAAGAAGTCGAACTCATCAAACAGATGTTCTATAAGAAATTGAAAACTGAAAATGAGGAAAAGAAAAAGATTTTTCTTGAAAATGGGGGAGAGGAGATTGATTATCAGCCAATAAAAGACGGCATGGATGATGAGCTAAAATTATTACTGAGTGAATATAAATCGAAAAAGGCAACACTCATAGCGAAAGCTGAAGCCGATAAAGAAAATAATCTTTTGCAAAAGCAACACATCCTGGAAAGAATGAAAGTGCTTGTAGAGAGCAATGATGATGTCTCTTCACACATCAATGAATTCAGGGAATTGCAGAAAAAGTGGAAATCGATAGGTCAGGTTCCCCAGGAGCATGTGAAGGACTTATGGAAATCGTATGCCTCCAATCAGGAAGCTTTCTGGGATTTGATTAAAATCAACAATGAACTCCGTGAATACGATTTTAAGAAAAATCTTGAAATAAAAACTGCAATTTGTGAAACTGCTGAAGGTCTTGCTGAGGAAGAAGATGTTGTTTCGGCTTTTCATCAGCTGCAAAAATTGCATGATGAATGGCGGGAGACAGGGCCGGTAGCTAGGGAATACAGAGAAGAAATATGGAATCGTTTTAAAGCAGCATCGGCAGTTATCAACCGTAAACATCAAGGTCATTTTGATGATATCCGGAAAATTGAAGAAGATAATCTTGTCGCTAAAACGACCTTGTGTGAAAAAATTGAAGCGTTTGATTTTTCTCAATTCAATAGTTATAAAGCTTGGGATGAAGCTACTAAAATTATTATGGCCTGGCAGGAAGAATGGCGTGCAATTGGTTTTGCTCCCCGTAAAATGAATCATAAGATTTTCGATCGCTACCGGGCTGCCTGTGATGCGTTTTTCAACGCTAAAGCAGAATTCTACAAAGCATCAAAAAATATTTTGAACGAGAATCTGGAAAAGAAAAAGGCTTTGTGTGAGCAGGCAGAACAATTGAAAGACAGTACCGACTGGAAAGAAACTTCTGAAATCTTGATACGTTTGCAAAAGGAATGGAAAACCATCGGTCCGGTTGCAAAGAAATATTCTGATGAAGTTTGGAAACGTTTTATCTCTGCTTGTGATTACTTCTTCGAACAAAAGCAAAAAAACACTGCGGGACAACATACGGAAGAGCTTGAAAATCTGGATAAAAAGAAGGAATTAATTGCCAACATCAACGAGTTGGATACTGTAACGGATAAATCTCCTGCTGATGTGTTAACCATCCTGCGCGAATATATTGCCGTTTGGAACGAAACGGGTCATGTACCATTCAGGGAAAAAGACAAAATCTACAAAGAGTACCGCACCGCAGTGGATAAAATGTTCGAAAAGCTAAACGTGGATGCCAACCAACGTCGTCTTGATACGTTCAAATCAAACCTGAAGGACATGTCAACCAAGGGAGAAAACAAGCTTCTCCGTGAGCGGGAAAAACTTATGCGTGCTTACGAACACCTTAAGTCTGAAATTGCTACGTACGAAAACAATATCGGTTTCTTGTCGGCAACCAACAAAAAAGGGAATGGCCTGATCAAGGATATGGAACGTAAGATTGAAGCGTTGAAGGAAGAAGCACGTTTGATTGAACAGAAAATCACATTGATAGAGGAGAGTCTGTAAGGTTAAAAAGCTGAGACTTAATATAAAGATTTAACTCCATATAAAGATTTAATTCTTTTCAACTAAAACTTTTCAGTAGATAAAAAAAACAGGGTAGATCTGATCTGCCCCCAAAAAGTTGGACGGATTAATAATTAAAATTTATGAGGACTGAGTTCGGAACATAACCGGACTTAGTCCTTTTAGTTTGTTTTTGATTCTGAAGTTGTTATAATAATAAATATAAT
>JAQVNN010000114.1 GCA_028703105.1 Paludibacter sp.
ATGCTCAACAATGGAAGAATGGCGAAAAGTTTTTTCAAATATGGTCTAACTTTTATCGCTACAGTACTCCTAAATGCTCATTATCAATCGAATATAGATATTTTTAAATTTTTGTCATGTACTTAGGTGTAGGTACTACTTCATAATGACGCCGGTTCTTGTATTTACGGTACAGTGTATCTGCTTCCTTGTGCAATTGATTCAACTGTTTTCTGTTTTCGTTGAAAAGTCCTTCCAAGGTATTTCGGTATATGCGGATGGTTGTTTCTATGGCTTTTTCCATTTCAAAAGAACAACTGTCTATCAGGTCTTGCTCTGTTTTAATTTCAAGGTTGGTTTCTTTTTCTTCTTCTTTTGCAACCCGTTTCTTGTGTAATAGGGTAAACTGAATAATCAGAAAAGCTACGAGGATCAGCAGCCCGATGATGGCGTAAATGCCTCCGTACATCAATGTAAATGCTACCGCTGCCGTTACGGTGAATGCCACCACAGCGGTAAGAAACCATCCGCTGATAACAGTCAACACCCCTGTGATTCGATAAACAGCACTCTCACGCCCCCATGCCCGGTCGGCCAGTGAAGTTCCCATTGCCACCATGAAAGTTACGTACGTAGTTGACAAGGGTAGTTTCAATGAAATCTTTTACTTTTTGCGGGGCAATGAAATTAATAAATCTTCCTATGTTCAGGGCGTTTCTTACCAGTGAACGGGAGGCGCCTATTGAAGAAAACTGTTCGAGGCCTTCTCCCTGTCTCGAAAGGTTTACTTCGGTTTTGGTTACGCTACGTGATTTTTTATTGAACCAAAGTGATAGCACCATGACTATCCCGGAACCTAATAAGAACCGCCAGTCCACATTGACAGCCTCAGAAAGTCGTGACATGTATAAGTTATCCAGGTTTCCGCCTTGTGCAATATATTCTCCGGCAAACTGGTAAGAATTAAGCCCGGCCATGAAAACGCCTATAAAGTTTACCAGGTCGTTTCCGGCAAAAGACAATGCCAGTGCTGCTGTTCCTGATAAGATGATGATTTTGAGAATCTTAATTTTAAAAAGATGTTGCAGTAACGCCATCAAGCCAGTCATGCCCAGAAAAGAATATAAAAGGATGGTGGCAGTGTGTTCTGTAATGAAAAGATTACAATCAGACTACAGAACGATTGAGCCTGTAAATTAACAGAAGGAAGGTGTCTTGTCGAGTTTTATGCCGTTAAAAATAAATTCGATGATGTTGTTTTTGTTTTGTTCAAAAGCCTTGGTCAGGTTCTTGCGGATATAAGGAACTTCCAGTCCTTTGATTGCATGAAAGATAACCACAGAAGATAAATCAAGATCCATCTTCTTGAAAATCCTTTTTCCTATTCCTTCTTCAAGGATAGTCCGGATCAATTGAATTTCAGCCATGTCAATTTTTCTTCTGGCACGTTCAACTTCATATATGTCTCTAAAAAAATCAGCGCTTAAAGAACCATTCCGGTTAACTATGTATTTTACTGCATCCAGGTGGGTGATGGCATGGTTCCGGAGTTTGGTGTCGGGGGGACATTCTTCTTGGGAGACTTTTGTAAGTTCTTCAAGCAGAAAGTTTAATTCTTTGTCGATAACCGCCCTGAAAATTTCTTCTTTATTGTTGAAGTATGTGTAAAGCGTACGTCTCCCTTTTTTAGATGCTTCAGCTATATCATTCATGGTGATATTTCGTTTACCGTGAGAGGCAAACAAGTCGCGGGCGACTTCAATCAGCATTTTCTTTGTTTTGGAGATTTTCTTCGACATATTAATTCAGTTAAAGCTGTGCAAATATAATATAATTGCTCAGATTAACAAATTTTGTGTTGAAAAAAATAAAACAGACCTGTTTATTCATTGAAAAAAGATATTTTTGTGAAAAATGAATTTGTTAAGCATGAAAATAAAAATTATTTTTAGCAGTATAGGGGCTACATTGCTTGCATCAGCTTCCTGTGCACAGCAAAAACCAGAACAACCAAATGTCATTTATATATTGGCAGATGATTTAGGATACGGCGATTTAAGTTGTTATGGTCAGGAAATCATTCAGACACCTCACATCGATGCGCTCGCTGCTAACGGGATGCGTTTTACTCAGCACTATGCCGGTTCTACTGTGAGTGCCCCTTCCCGTTCGTCCTTGATGACCGGTTTGCATACGGGGCATACTTTCATCAGGGGGAATAAAGAACATCAACCGGAAGGTCAGTACCCGTTACCGGGCAACACTTACACCATAGCAAAGATGTTTCAGGAAGCAGGATATGTGACCGGAGCTTTCGGTAAATGGGGATTAGGTTATCCCGGTTCTGAAGGAGATCCGAATAGTCAGGGATTCAATGAGTTCTTCGGGTACAATTGTCAGCGTTTGGCGCATCATTATTTTCCGGATCATCTGTATCATAACCAGGAAAAAATAATCCTGGAAGGTAATCAGGGCATGAAAAAGGAGCAATATGCTCCGGATATCATTCAGCAAAAAATGCTGGAATTTATACGGGCTAATGCTGGAAATAAATTTTTTCTTTTTGTTCCGTATATTATCCCGCATGCTGAACTGGTAGCTCCGGATGACAGTATTTATGCTATTTATAAAGGTAAAATAGAAGAGATTAAATCTTACAAAGGAGTAGATGGAGGAGAAATGTATAAAAAAGGACCTTATGCTTCTTCACAGTATCCCAGGACAGATTTTGCGGCGATGGTTACACGCCTGGATATGCATGTGGGTCAGGTTGTAGCCGAATTGAAACGGTTGGGAATAGCAGATAATACACTGATTATCTTTACAAGCGATAATGGCCCTCACAGAGAAGGAGGCGCTGATCCGGATTTTTTCAAAAGTTACGGCCCGTTTCGGGGGGTTAAACGCGACTTATTCGAAGGAGGTATCCGAGTGCCGATGATTGCTTGTTGGCCAGGGAAAATCAACGCGGGAACTGTGTCTGACCATTGCTCGGCGTTTTGGGATATGATGCCGACCTTTCATGAACTTTCGGGAAGCACGGCAAGGATAAAGACCGACGGAATTTCGATGCTTCCAACCCTGCTGTCAAGAAAAAAACAGAAAAAACATCCGTACTTGTACTGGGAGTTTCATGAACAAGGAGGCAAGGTTGCCGTTAGAAAAGGACACTGGAAAGGTGTAAAACTAAGTTACAAGAAGTATCCCGATGGGAGGATGCTGTTATTTGATCTGTCAACTGATTTACGGGAAGAAAATGATGTCGCTCATCAACATCCTGAAATAGTTAACGAACTGGAAAAAATCATGAAGGAGGCTCATGTGCCATCTGAGGTTTTTAACTAAATTGGTCTCGATTTAATCTGACAAATAAGAACTGTTGCGTTGATATTGTCAGATTAAATCGAAACTAATGTTGTTTATTCTCTTCTGTCACAGATGCCATTGTTGTTGGTGTCCACAAATCTTCCATTGCCGTTTCCTTTACCGTCTCTCAGACCCTGCCTGTTGCCCATTCTGCGACCTTTTCCGTTTTCACGGCCACTGCCGTCTCTTAAACGTATTCCGTCGCCTTTGGGATTGTTACCTCCTTTTCCTTTTTCAAAATTGTCGCATTTCCCGTTGTTGTCAGCATCTACGTAATACGCTCCACGTTGAGGATTGTTGGTTACTGACTTTTGGTCGGCTTTTTGGGCTGATAAGAGTCCGGTCATTGCAACCAGTGCCGCTGCGATAAAAAATACTTTTGTTTTCATACCTTAAAATTTTAAAATTATTGATGGTTATTTATTATCTGAATTCCTGCTTCTATGATGCTGCCTGCCTGCCGGGATGGTGTTTTTAAATAGAGGATTAAAAACTTCTTCCAGCATTTTATATTGTTCGTCGTTACAAACTTTTTTTATTTCTAAATAAAATCGATTAGTTACCTTTTTTAACGCTGCATGTTGCATTCCAATCGAATCAGCAAGTTGGTTGAGTTTAACTGTATCAGCGGTGGTTTTTTTTAATTCAGTAAATTGTTCCTGTTTTAAAGAATCAATAACAAAAATAATATGGTTTGCAACCGGTTGAAAATTACGGTTAGCTTTTCTGAAAGCATCCATTTGTTTGTTGTTAAAACCAAGTACCTGTCTGAAATATCTTCCGGTAAGCTTTGTGTCATTTTGCACATCCAGAATTAGTGCTGTTTCATCTGCCTGCTCTTTGTAATGGTGATAAATGATGCCACCTATCGTGCTGATGTTCAATGCCAGAAGCAAAGCGATTATCCAATAAAGTATGTTGATTTTACTCATTTGATTCAATGTGATAATAATGTAACATTTCAATATTGCTGTCGTTGATGTTCAGCAGCGTTTGTTTTGCTGATGAGGAATTATATAAATTACTTAATTGAAATCCCAGCAACATAATTAAACTGATGCTTACTGTTGCGATAACCGGTTGCCAGGAACTTGCCTTTTTTACCATTGGTTTTTCGATGACTCCCATGATTCGGGTTCTTAAAAATGGAGTTGGCTCAATTTGTTTTTCCTTTTCAATAAATCGTTTTATATAATCTTCGGTTTTCATTTTTTATGGACTTCTTTACATGATTAGACATACATCGTTTTATTTTCCTACTAAACCGGATAATTTTTTTTGAAGCTTTATTTTTGCACGTTGCAGGTGCTGTTCAACCGCTCCTTCTGAAATTTGCATAATGGATGCAATTTTTTTTTGAGGCAGTTCATTGTATTTGCTGAGGATAAAGGCAGTTCGTTGTTTTTCTGTTAATTGATCAATCGCTTTTCGAATCAAATCCTCAATTTCACTTCTGATGATTTGTTCTTCCGGGTTGACACATTTATCTTGTTGATTGAATATTGGTTGCAATTTTTCTTCGGCAAAATTAAACAGCTTGCGAATCCGGTTTTTCTTTACGTAATTCAGGCTAATATTTACAGCTATCCGGTATAACCAGGTGGCAAATTCAGCTTTCCCCTGGAAGTAGTCAAGCGATTGAAATACTGTGATAAAGATCTCCTGGGTAAGATCTTCCGCATCTTCTTTTACATGAACAAACCCCATAACTGTACGAAACACCATCGATTGATGTTTGTCCACCAACAATTTGAATGCATCGGTGTCTCCGTTCTTTATGTTGTGAATAATATCAGTTTCTGTCATTTTTTGTCTTGCTGTATGTTTAGACAAATAAAATGTAAAAAACCTACGGGTTGTTTTGAAAAAAATCAGGTACAATATTAATGAATTTGTTTTGATATGTTTCAATTGAGCAGCTTTTCCGGTCGAATTCGGATTTACATGGAATCATTGAAGATAGAAAATAAATATGTTGATTGATTTTTCAACTACTGATTCGCATGTATTATAACCACTTTGTAAAATGATGTAAATAATATATCTTTGTCTTCGGGTAGCATTGTTACTTGTTGAGGCTGAAATTTAACACTTTCTTGTTGGGGGAAAAGATACTTTTCTTTTGTTTCTGAATCTGATTTTTGTTACCCTGTTTTCGATGTTGTATTAATCATTTCAAATCATTAAGTTTAAGTTTATGAAAAAAATCGTTTTTCTTTTTTTTATCGCATTGATTAACCTGTTTACAGGTGTTGTTTTTGCAGAAGAGACAATCAAAATTCCTGATCAATA
>JAQVNN010000115.1 GCA_028703105.1 Paludibacter sp.
AGTTAATCACTTTTTTATTCCCCGCAAAATTTTATCGTTTTTTTTTTGCTCAAACCTACTCCCTGTCTAAAGACTCTCTACGGATGAATATATTCAAGCTGTGCTTATCTCTAAAAGCGGGTGCAAAAGTAGCGACTATTTTCTAAACCTGCAAATTTTCAGCAAAGATTTTTATGCTATAAAACATATTTTATTAATCCCTTGCTGAAAATCTGCAAGTTAGAAAAGATATTTTTATTTGAAGTCTGCCCAGTTAGTATCTCTCATATTGCCTGTTTTTTGGAAAGTAATGTGCATTCCAAAGCAAGCACGCAAGGTTTGCGGCGTATGAGAAGGGCCTGAAAGTGCGAGATAATCACGTAACATTGGCCGGTAAGAAGGATCAACACAGTTTTCAATAATACAATGAGCACGGTCAATCGGGCATTTACCACGTAAATCCGCCACGCCATGTTCTGTAATAATAACATTTACAGAATGCTCATTCTGATCAACATGCGACACCATCGGCACAATAGCCGAAATATTTCCTCCTTTTGCAGTAGAAGGGGTAGTAAAGATGGAGATGTAGGCACTACGTGTAAAATCAGCAGATCCCCCAATGCCATTCATCATTTTAGCGCCCATCACGTGTGTACTGTTAACGTTACCAAATATATCCGCTTCCAGAGCTGTATTGATGGTAATTAATCCTAATCGGCGTGCGAGCTCCGGATTATTGGACATTTCCTGTGGGCGCAGGATCAGTTTATCACGGAAAAAGTCAATATTTTCATAAATACTTTGCAGCACAGGTGTTGTAATCGTAAGCGAACAACCACTGGCAAAAGTCACCTTCCCCTGACGAATCAAATCAATCACAGCATCCTGAATTACTTCCGTGTACATTTGGAAACTCGGGATATCGGGATTTGTTCCCAGGGATGCCATCACTGCATTCGCGATATTTCCGACCCCCGACTGAATGGGGAGAAATTCTTTAGGGATTCTGCCTGCTTTTAACTCTCCTGCGAGGAAGTTAGCAACATTTCGACCGATACTATCCGTTACTTCATCAGTTGGAGAAAATCCACGTACCTCATCATCAAGATAGGTTTCAACTACACATAAAACTTTTTTCGGGTCAACTTTTATTACCGGCTCTCCCATTCTGTCAGATGGTTTCATCAGAGTCAACGGCAAACGATGAGGAGGATCCAACGGTTCAAAAATATCGTGAAAACCACGCAATGCTTTAGAATGTTTCGTGTTTAACTCTATAATAATATGGTCAGCTAATCTGGCTATAGTGGGAGAAATACCCACTCCTGAAGTCAGCACGATTTCCCCGTCATCCGTAAGATCACAGGCTTCAATCACGGCGATACGGGGTTTTGGCATAAAACCAAAACGCAAATGAGGAGCTATCGATGATAAATGCATATCAAAATAAGGAGCATGATCTGCATTCAAAGCGTCTCTCAGGTCGCGGTTCGATTGGTATGGTGTACGAAATAAAACGGCATTTGCTCTAGCCAGTGCACCATCCAACGAATCACCGGTTGAGGCTCCTGTATAAATACCTATTTTAAATTCTTTTCCTTCGGCATGAAAAGACTCAGCACGACGGGCTATAGCCGATGGAACTGCTTTGGGAGAACCTGCAGGAGTAAAACCACTAAATCCTACTACATCCCCATTGTTCACATAAACTGCAGCTTCATCTGCAGTCACAAATTTATACCTTGACATATCATTTATAAGTATTTTTAAGGAGTATGTAACTGTATAACCTGTTATTGTACAAAATATTACATCCTGCCTTTTTGTTGTTTCTAAAATTGGCGCAAAATTACCAAATAATTTTTGAATAACCTTACAATCGAATCAGGAATTACAGAAATAATTCTTTAATGATGATATTATCCATTTTTTTAAGACAGAAAACCAAAAAAAAATGGCATATTTGCATAAAATTAAAAAACATCAAGTCATGAGTAACATCAGAAATCTGGAGCCAAAAGCTTTATGGAATCATTTTTATAGCCTGACACGCATTCCCCGTCCTTCTGGTTGGAAAGAACCGGTCGGAACCTTTTTAGAGAATTTTGGCCGATCATTAGGATTAGAAACATTACGGGATAACGCTGGAAATGTTTTACTTAGGAAGCCTGCCACTCCTGGAATGGAAAATCGAAAAGCCGTAGTATTACAAGCTCATATGGATATGGTTCCTCAGAAGAACTCGGGTGTTGCACATGATTTTACAAAA
Source organism: Paludibacter sp. (assembly GCA_028703105.1). Classification (GTDB taxonomy): domain Bacteria; phylum Bacteroidota; class Bacteroidia; order Bacteroidales; family Paludibacteraceae; genus Paludibacter. The sequence continues at coordinate 2,252 of JAQVNN010000115.1, forward strand.
GATCCTATCGAAGCATATATCGATGGCGAATGGGTTACGGCAAAAGACACGACACTCGGAGCCGACAATGGAATTGGTGTTGCTGCTGCCATGGCAGTAATCAGTGCAACAGATATTCCACATCCGGATTTAGAAATGTTTATTACCGTTGATGAAGAAACAGGGATGCACGGTGCATTTGCTTTACAACCGGGGTTCCTCAAAGGAGAGATATTAATCAATATGGATTCGGAGGATGAAGGAGAACTCTACGTGGGTTGTGCCGGTGGTATTGATGCTAATATTAAATACCAATACCGGGAAGTCGCCGTACCCGATGGAGATGTTGCTTTAAAGATTGCTCTGACAGGATTAAAAGGCGGCCATTCTGGAATGGACATACACCTGCAACGCGCCAACGCGAATAAACTGATGTTCCGCTTATTAAAAGAAGCTGTAAGTGAATACGAAGCCCGGTTGGCATCCATCGAAGGCGGTAGTCTCCGCAATGCCATACCAAGAGAGGCATTTGTCGTGATTACCGTACCCAAAGACGGAGCAGATGAAATCAAAGGTCTGGTTGCCTCTTATGAAACATTATTCAGAGAAGAATATCAGGGAATTGAAGACAACATCATACTGAAAGCTGAAGTTACAGATCTTCCTTCCGGATTAATCCCGGAAGAAATTCAGGATGATCTGATTAACGGTGTAATTGCCTGTCCCAATGGCGTTTTCAGGGTTATTCCCGAAATGCCCTCTGTCGTGGAGACTTCCAACAACTTAGCCATTGTAAAATCCGACGGGGAAAAAATTGAATGTAAATGTTTGATTCGCAGCTCTGTAGAATCAAGAAAACAGGAACTGGCCTCCATGGTGTCCAGCACTTTTGCACTCGCAGGTGCACGCGTTGAGCTTTGCGGCGATTATGTGGGATGGAAACCCAATCTGCAATCCCCAATTCTAAAAGAAATGACCCATGTATATGAAGATAAATTCGGACGGACACCCAAAATCATGATTATCCATGCCGGACTGGAATGCGGTATTTTAGGAATGCACTATCCAAATATGGATATGATTTCATTTGGTCCGACCATCCGGCATCCTCATTCTCCGGATGAAAAAGTACATATTGAAAGTGTTCAGAAGTTCTGGGAATACCTGCTAGCTACCCTGGCCAATATTCCAATAAAATAATTCATTAACGCAAGCATTTTTTCAAATATCAGATTAATTTCCAACATTTTACAAGGTATAGTCTATTAAATGATGCTGTTCGGCTTACAGCATCTTTTATTAATACCGGGGGCTCTGCTGAAAGACCACAGAAAAGCATTAACTTTGCCGCCACATTATAATATTAAGGATGAGAAAGAATACGACTTATACCCCGCCGGTAAAATCAACCAAATTAAAAGTAAGCACCGAAGGTAATCTGATGGATTTTCTGCTGACCAAGATGGGCGGCATGAAACGCAATTCGGTAAAATCGCTGCTGGCTCACCGGCAGGTGATGGTGAACGGGAAGATAACAACACTGTTTAACCACCCACTGAAACCCGGCGATGGAGTAGATGTGAAAAGTTCACGGGGCAATATTGAGCTGACTCATCCGAAACTGCGGATGCTTTATGAAGATAACGACATTATTGTAGTAGAAAAGAAAGAAGGACTTCTCACGGTAAGCACCGGAAAAGGGGATGAAACAACGGCCTTTTCTATTTTGAAAACCCATGTAAAGAAAGGTAGTCCGTCGAACCGGATCTATGTGGTACATCGGTTGGACCGCGAGACTTCGGGTGTGCTGATATTTGCTAAAAATAGAGATGCACAACTCATCCTGCAGGAAAACTGGCACAAAATTGTGACACGCAGAACCTATATCGCCCTGGTTGAGGGCAAGATGGAAAAACAGAAGGATACCATCACCAGCTGGTTGTCGGAAAACGAGAAATCACTGAAGATTCATTCCGGAAAGGAAGCAGACGGAGGCAAAAAAGCGGTTACCCATTATCGTTGTCTGAAGTCAAATAATCATTTCTCTCTGCTCGAGTTGGAGCTGGAGACTGGTCGCAAAAACCAGATCCGGGTGCACCTGCAAAGCATCGGGCACCCGGTATCCGGTGATAAGAAATATGGTTCATTGGGTAGTCCGCTTGGACGAATCTGTCTGCATGCGAGCATCCTCGCCTTTTATCATCCCTTCACGAGGGAACAACTTAGTTTCGAAGTGCCTGCACCCAAAGCTTTCACCAAAGTATTTACCCTCAAAGATTAACCCTCAAATTCCATGAGGTAAGCTTTGATAAACGCATCGATATCACCATCCATCACGGCATTCACGTTGGAAGTCTGGTAATTGGTGCGATGGTCTTTTACCCGGCGGTCATCGAACACATAACTACGAATCTGCGAACCCCATTCGATTTTGCGTTTGCCGGCTTCTACCTTGGCTGTTTCTGTGCGGCGTTTTTCCAGCTCGAGTTCATAAAGCTGCGATTTCAAAATACGCAATGCATTATCCTTGTTACCGAACTGCGAACGACTTTCAGTATTTTCGATGACAATCTCGTCCATTTCATTAGTCACCGGGTTTTTGAACTTATAATGCAGACGCACACCGGTTTCCACCTTGTTCACATTCTGACCACCTGCTCCGCTCGACCGGAAAGTATCCCACGATAAATTTGCCGGATTAATTTCTATCTCGATAGAATCATCCACCAAGGGAACCACGAAAACCGAAGTAAAGGAGGTCATGCGTTTTCCCTGCGCATTAAACGGTGAAACACGCACCAAACGATGTACGCCATTTTCAGATTTCAGATAACCATAAGCCATTTCGCCTTCAATTTGCAAAGTGACCGTTTTAATCCCGGCTTCATCACCCGCCTGATAATTGGTAACTTCGAGCTTATATCCCTGGCGTTCAGCCCAACGCTGATACATTCGGAAAAGCATTTCTGCCCAGTCCTGCGCTTCGGTTCCCCCTGCTCCGGCCACAATCTTTACCACAGCACCAAGTTTATCTTCCTCTTTCGAAAGCATGTTTTTCATTTCCAGCGCTTCAATAAGGGAGATGGCATGTGCATAGGCTTGATCGACTTCTTCTTCCGTCACGGCCTCTTCGCGGTAAAAATCGTAGGCAAGCTGTAATTCATCGGCAGCGGCTTTCACTTCGCGGTAGCCTTCCACCCAGTTCTTCAACTCCTTTACCTTGCGCATCTGCACTTCAGCCGACTTGGCATCATCCCAGAACCCGGGAGCATGCGTGCGCAACTCTTCTTCTTCAATCTGTATTAACTTGGTATCGACGTCAAAGATACCTCCTCAGCGCGTCCTCGCGCTCCAACACTTCTTTAAGTTGGTCTTGTGTAATCAT
>JAQVNN010000028.1 GCA_028703105.1 Paludibacter sp.
ATTTAATCATCGTAAGCATCCACAATTTGGTTAAGTCTCATCCAAATGCTTGCAGCAATTTGTTCATTTCCGTCAGGGTCTTGCGCAAATATTTCAATTTTCCCATCACCATTTCCATCTACAGCACTTGTCAAATCAACTCCACCTTTGGATACATCGAAGAGTTCATCCATATCGAAAGATACGAAAACATGAGTATCGGCAATGCCATCTATAGCTAATCCGTTTTGAAACTCAATTTCTAATTCAATCTCCTGATCGGTAGAGTAGATAAAGGGAACGTTATTTATCAAGCCTTTAATCACAATTGATTTACCAAAAATTGTTGATTTAGTGTCTTTGTTTTTGCAAAACTCAAATTCAATCTCATCGTACAGAGCAATTGGAATATTGGCACTGTTGATAATAGTTTGAACCTGGGTTTTACCACCTTTCATCAAATCAATCTCAAATGGACCTTTGAGTTCAATGTCGTCATAATAAGTTGAATCATTTTCAACATAAAGAGCATCATTTTCGTCATATTCAAATTCAATCTCTTTGATGTTGATTTCAAAGCTTTCAACAGTTAGCGTATTGGTAGCAGGTACTTTTTGTATAGCAGACTGTTTATTTGTAAGTTTTGTTAAAAAGTGAACAGATACCCCATGCTCGCTTTCTTTTTTACATGCTGAAAATGAAAAAAGTATAATGCAAAGACCAACTAAAAATTTCACATGATTTCGTTTCATAAAATAGTTATTTTAGTTCTGAGTATTAATAAGATGAATGCTATATATCATTATCATTGACAATACAAAAGAATAAATCAAGTTAAGGTTCAGGTTCCTTTTGAGTCATTTGTCATCGTGTCAGAAGTATCCAAATTTATTTTTGAACAACCAGATATTTTGAAACGCTCCAGAATTTAGCCGGATTCAGTATTTCAATTAAAATGGTTTTATCTTCGGCAGTAACCAGATTATAACTTTCCTTCGGATGTGAAGTCAGTATTTTAACTCTCTTGCTGTTAGTGGTAACCACCTTAACATTTCTCTTATCGGCTTGTGTGAAAGATGTTTTATCAAAGTTCTGATCGAGTACGGTTTTGGGTCTGAAAAGTCCGTTAGAAGTCAAAATCTGTGAGGCTTTCAGGTCAGTAGATGTTCCAACAACGTACCAAACAGTATTCATATCAACATCCTGACTTTCAATCAGCTGTTTTTGTTTCTCTGAAGTTTCGCTCAACTGATCCAATTCGGTATTCAGTTGTCCAACTGAAGTCGTCAGTTCGTTGATTCTGATATTTTTCTTTTCTAGTTCAGCCTGAAGAGAAGCAATATATGCTGTCTTTTCTTCCAGTTCGGTTTGCATCCGCTGAATAGTTTTATTCAGACTTGAATTTTCTTTGCCTCGCTGGCCTGACTGGCGTTGCAGTTGTTCAATACGGGCTTTATTCTGAGCCAGCATTTCTTTGATCTGGCTCATTTGGAAAGCAATCTGTTCTTTTTTAGAAATGTTATTACCTTCAATACGTTTTACATCCAGCATCATTTTACCTTCTGCTTCACGGATCTGAGCAAAACCTTCTTCCACATCATTCAGAATGCCTATGGTTTCGTTGTAATTGGCTTCAAGGTTTTGTGCCTGCATCTGCAAAGAATCGCGTTCAGCAGCCAATGTTTTGTACTTACCGGTACTTTCTACACAAGAGATGGTTGTAAATACCAATGCTGCAACAATGGTTAACAATTGAATTTTTCTCATAATGATAAATTTTATTTGATTTATTTGTTTTAACACAAGCAAGTGCTGTTCCAAACAATTAAAACACACATTATAAGTACATTAAAAAAAATAGGCAGTGTAGAAAACCGTGGAAAAGTGGGGCATAGAACCACAATTCAGAAGATAAAAATCAGATGGCGCAACTTCCCTACCCTGTGGAGATTCGCCATCACAACGGAGAAATTGGGAGTCATAGTTGGTTTCATGGCTTCCATTAAGGTTACATTGTACTTTCCGGCTGCTTTAATTATCAGGTTTGCCTCTTTCGCAACCGACTTTCGGATTATTTAATCACGGCATGATAAATTACTTATACCAATCATCCATAATCTTCAGAAACTCGATGACTTTTTCTTCCAATACCAGGTTCCGGCTTTTCAGCTGTTGATACAGGTATTGTGTTTCCAACAGATTTTTAATTCGATAACTCACTTCGATCAAATCAAAAGGTTTGGACAAAAAGTCTTTAGCACCGCATTTCAACGCTTTGTGTTTGGCTTCAGTAGTGATATCAGCAGTAAGAACTAAAATTGGAAGGTATTTATTAGGAGACAGTGATTTCATTCTGTCTTCTTTTAATTTTTCCATCACCTCATATCCTGACATATGCGGCATCATCAAATCAAGCAAAATTAAATCAGGATCGTAGGTGTTAACCAATTCACTCACTTTACGAGGATCCAGCGTACTTTCCACATCAGTATAACCTTCAATTTCAAGTAGTCCTTTCAATACATCGATATTTGATTCGAGGTCATCCACTATCAATATCTTCGCATTTTTTAAATTATGTTCAATCATAACGACTTAGTTAATTGTTTTACCTATAACTCAATATCAAAATAATTATTTCCTGAGATATTTATCTACTTCATTCAACAGTTCCAGTACGTCAAGTGGCTTTGTCAGATAACGTTCAGCTCCTGATTTCATCAAACTTTTTATGCGGTAAGGCATAGCATCTGCGCTGATAATAACAACCGGAATATGCATGGTAAGTTTATTTTGTTTTAAACTCTTAATTACTTCACTTCCATGAATATCCGGTAAGTCAAGGTCAAGCAAAATCAGATTAGGGGCATGCTGAGTTGCTAAATCAACTGTTTGTTTACCAAACTTATTGCAGATAAGTTTAATGTCAGGCCTGTATGTCGTAAGCACTTGTTCCACCAATTCAATATTCGAATGGTTATCCTCAATATACAGAACCGTTCCTTTGATCTTATTATTTCCATTTTGAGGATAAATGTCAACTAACTTCGATGTATCTGCTTCTACATTCGAAACATAAGGAAGAATTACCTGAAAAGTACTGCCTTCACCCAGCTTACTGTCCACATTTATTTCACCATCCATTAAAGATATTAATTCTTTAGCAATGGATAATCCCAATCCGGTACCCTCAATAGTCATCTCGGTATTAGGGAGTCGCTCAAACGGAATAAATAATTTTGACAAATCTTTTTCTGCAATTCCTACACCCGTATCAGAAATGGATATCTTTACTTTGTCTTTCTTACCGGCTTCATTTTCTCCCAGACTGGTCGCAATGGATACTGATCCACCTTTCTTATTGTATTTGATGGCATTATTGAGAATATTGACCAGTATCTGGATCAAACGCTGCTTGTCTGCTTTTATTGAGAAATCATCTGTATCCCTGCTCTCATACTTAATGGTAATCTTTGAATTAATCGTGAGTGGGTGCACCAGATCAATTGCTTCCGATATAACCTCTTTCACCTTTATTTTTTCTACACTCAGCGAAAGTTTTCCTGCTTCAATTTTTGAAATGTCAAGTACTTCATTTATCAATTTCAACAGGTGACTACCACTGTTAAGAATATGATCCACTCCCCTTCGTTGTGGAGGCGTAAGGTCTCCCATCGCGAACAATTGAGCAAAGCCTAATATAGAATTCATAGGAGTTCTGAGTTCGTGACTCATCCGTGAAATGAATTCACTTTTCGCCTTATTGGCTTTTTCAGCTTCATTTCTGGCTAATTTTAACTCAGCTTCATGTTTTTTTCTGGCTATTACTTCATTCATCAGAAACTCGTTAGTAACCGATAATTCAGAAGTTCTTTCAACTACTTTTTGTTCGAGGTTAATATTCAATTCTTGCAACTCTTCTTCAATTTTTTTTCTGATGCTAATATCCTGCATAATAGAGATGTAATGAATTGCTTTGCCATTTTCATCGTAAATCGGATTTATTGATACATCCTGCCAGTATAATTCACCGTTCTTACGTTTATCAATATTCTCTCCCCTCCACACTCCATCAGAATTCAATATTTCCCAAAATTCTTCATATTCACCTTCATCAGCTTTCGCTGTCTTCAAATATTTATACTGCCGTCCCACAATATCTTCCGGCATATATCCTGTTACTTTTGTAAAAGCCGGGTTTACATATTCGATAATAAAATCCAGGTCGGTTATCAGAATCATATTCGGACTTTGCTCAACAACCTTGGACAATTTATAAAGTTGTTTTTCAAAGAGTTTTCGTTCTGTAATATCCTCTTTTGTTCCCAGATAGTTTGTAATTTCTCCTTTTTCATTGATAATCGGAGAAATGGAAGCCAGTTCCCAAAACAGTTCACCATTTTTCTTTCTGTTCAGGAATTCTCCTTTCCATATCGTCCCCGATTTCAACGTATTCCATAATTTCGCATAAAAAGCCTTTGATTGTTCTCCTGATTTTAAAATCCGGGGGTTTTTACCTATCAGTTCACCTAAACTGTATCCGGTAACATCCAAAAATCTCTTATTAACATATTCAATATTTGCATTCAGATCGGTTATTACAACTGAAACAGGACTCTGTTCGAGAGCAAGAGACAATTTTCGGAGCAAGTCATCTGATTTTCTTTTTTCGGTAATATTCCGGGCAATTCCGTCAACCCCAATTATATTTCCATCTTCATCAATTAAGGGAGAAGCACTTGAGCTGTGCCAATACCAGGAACCATCCAGGTGTTTCACCCTGTATTCGATACCCGATTTATGTACCTTAGAATCCAAAAGTTGATTGAAAAAATCAAAACACGCTTTCCAGTCATCTTCATGTACAAAATCAGTGAATGAATGACCAACCACCTGATCAACCGAATGTCCCAATAAGTTAGTCCATGCCGGTGAGACATACATAAATACACCATCTTTTGAGAGTTGGTAGATTATTTCATGACTATTTTCTATTAACTTACGATATTTTTCCTCACTTTCTTTTAAGTGAATCCCGGTATTTTTTATTTCGCTAATATCAACAAACAGTGTTGTAAAATGATGTTTTTCAGGAGAAAAAACATGTACCCTAAACCACTTATCCAAGGGAGAAGAATATTGGTCAAACTCCTTTTCCTGTCCATTCAAAGCAACATCCGAATAAATATTTACCCAGTTAAAATCTTCATTGACAATTTCAGGGAGGACCTCCTTGATCGATTTATTAAGAACTTTTTCTCTTTCCAAACCGGTCAGAGTTTCAAATCCTTTATTTACTTCGAGAAAAACGTAATCAGCAGGATTACCTTTATCATCCAGTACAATACGATGATAAGCATAACCCAGTAAGGGACTGTCTAAAATAGCTTTCAGTGATTTTTCATCCATATATTGGGTTTCAGTTGGTACTTTTTAATAGAAGAAAAAAGTTGCTTTGCAAAGTTACTTAAAAGTCTGAAAAATACAAGGTGTGACATTAAAAAACATGAGAGGCTGAAAACAGAGAGGACTAATCTGATTTGCAAGATTAGTCCTCTCAAAACTGATTTCAACGCAGTAATAATTTTTTACTCTTCCAGTAGAATGTCCATGATGGTACATGCAGCTTTAGAAACAGATGTACCCGGGCCAAAAATGGCAGCTACCCCCGCTTTATAAAGAAAATCATAATCTTGGGCAGGAATTACGCCTCCGGCGATAACAATAATATCTTCACGCCCAAGTTTTTTCAGCTCTTCAATTACCTGCGGAATAAGGGTTTTGTGACCGGCAGCCAAAGAAGAAACTCCCATCACATGCACATCATTTTCAACGGCTTGTTTGGCAGCTTCAGCCGGAGTCTGAAACAAGGGTCCCATGTCCACGTCGAATCCGCAATCGGCATAACCGGTTGCAACTACTTTGGCTCCGCGGTCGTGCCCGTCCTGTCCCATCTTAGCAATCATGATGCGGGGACGACGACCTTCTTTCTTTGCAAATTGTTCTGTTAACTCACAAGCTTTCTGAAAGCTTGAGTCGTTTTTAGTTTCTGATGAATACACGCCTGAAATTGTTCTGATGGTTGCTTTATAACGTCCTGCTACTGCTTCGCAGGCATCTGATATTTCTCCCAGTGATGCACGAACCCGTGCTGCTTCGATAGCCAATGCAAGCAGGTTTCCTTTTCCTATTTTGGCACATTCGGTAATCGCGGCGAGGGCTTTCTGCACTTCAGCTTCATTTCTGTTGGCTTTAAGTTCTTTCAGGCGTTCAATCTGCTGGAGACGAACGGCTGTATTGTCAACTTCAAGAATGTCAATCGGATCTTCTTTTTCCAGACGATACCGGTTTACACCAACAATCACCTGATTTCCAGAGTCAATACGTGCCTGTGTACGAGCTGCTGCTTCTTCAATACGCATTTTAGGAATACCGGTTTCGATGGCTGCTGCCATACCACCCAGTTTTTCTACTTCTTCGATCAACGCCCATGCTTTTTCAGCAATTTCGTTGGTAAGCGACTCTACATAATAAGAACCTGCCCATGGGTCCACCTCACGACAAATTTCCGTTTCTTGCTGGATGTAAATCTGGGTATTACGGGCAATACGGGCTGAGAAATCGGTCGGCAACGCGATGGCTTCGTCCAACGCATTGGTATGCAATGACTGGGTATGTCCCAGTGCAGCACCCATGGCTTCGATACAGGTACGACCCACGTTGTTGAAAGGATCCTGCTCGGTCAGCGACCAACCGGAAGTTTGCGAGTGCGTACGCAAAGCCAGTGATTTTGGGTTTTTCGGGTTAAATTGTTTTACGATTTTCGCCCACAACATACGGGCAGCGCGCATTTTAGCAATTTCCATGAAATGGTTCATTCCAATTGCCCAGAAGAATGACAAACGCGGTGCGAAAGAATCGATATCCATGCCGGCATTGACTCCTGCACGCAGGTATTCCAGTCCGTCGGCAAGTGTATAAGCCAACTCAATATCGGCAGTAGCACCGGCTTCCTGCATATGGTATCCCGAAATGGAAATGGAGTTGAACTTAGGCATATGCTTTGAAGTATATTCAAAGATATCCGCTATGATTTTCATCGAAAACTTCGGCGGATAAATATAAGTATTACGCACCATAAATTCCTTGAGAATATCATTCTGAATGGTTCCGGCCATTTCTTCCAGTTTAGCTCCTTGTTCCAATCCGGCATTGATATAAAAAGCCAGGATAGGCAGCACCGCTCCATTCATGGTCATGGAAACCGACATCTTATTCAACGGAATACCATCGAACAACACTTTCATATCTTCCACAGAACAGATGGAAACACCGGCCTTACCGACATCACCTACCACCCTTTCGTGGTCAGCATCATAACCGCGGTGTGTGGCTAAGTCGAACGCAACTGACAATCCTTTCTGACCGGCAGCTAAGTTACGGCGGTAGAAAGCATTGGATTCTTCTGCCGTTGAAAATCCGGCATATTGGCGAATGGTCCATGGCTGCATGGCATACATAGCCGAATAGGGTCCACGTAGATATGGAGGAATACCCGCAGCATAATTTAAATGTCCCATTCCATCCAGGTCATCTTTCAGATAAAATGGTTTAACCGGAATTTGTTCCGGGGTTAACCAAGTTGATTCTGAAGATATAGCAGCATCAGTAGCTGCAAATTCATTGATTTTAATGTTTTTGAAGTTGGGCTTCATATTTTTTAAATAAATGATGTCGCATGACATCTGTTTATAATTTTTAAATTTCAGAATATTGAATCTTTATCCTATAGGAAAAAGAATAAAAACAGCCACATCCCACACCGCATGTGAGATAACGAGCGCGATAAGGTTCTTTTTGTTGTACATAAACATCAATCCCCAGAAAGCGCCACAAACCAGGGCTGCCATGATCAGCATAAAATTAAATGACCAGATATGAACCAATGCGTATATCAGCGTAGTTACGATAAAAGCAGTCCAGTCACCGTACTTTACACCAACTGCACGTTGAATAAATCCACGCCAGAAAATTTCTTCGGCCGGACCAATTATCACGAGCAGCAACAAACCTATTATATAAGGATTACTGCCGTCTTTCATGCTGTATATATTTCCGATCTGTGGTTTGGCAAAATCAAACCAGGCTGTTGACAGGTAATTTCCGAGATAGAAAACACCATACAAAGCTACTGCAGACAACAATCCTAGCGCCACATCTTTGGATGTAACCCTGAATTGTTTCCAAAAATCTTTGGTTGAAACCATGCTGATCCAAATCAGCAAAGCACCCGAAATACTCATGGTCAGCCAAAAATTTATGACGTCAGCAGTCCACGGTGAAAACATGAAGAACCAAAGTCCGGCAGCAAGCAGTATGGCTAATAATAATCTGCTGTTCATAATGCTTTGGAAATAAAATTCAACACTGAAAAGAGCAGGGAAAATATCATGACCAGTTGTGCCGACATGGCATCCAGGTCTTTTATGATTTCTGGTTTCTCAATGTCAGCTTGCATCATCACCCGGATGTTTTTCAACGCGATAGGAATTGTAAGCAAGACCAACAGAGTAAGTGGATGTACCATTCCAAGTGCATTCATTATAATTAAAACAATATATGCACCCAATGCTAAAACAACATAATGAATTTTTGCTCCTTTGATACCCAACATCATGGCTTGTGTTTTAATATTGGCCATTGCATCGTGTTTGATATCCCTGGTATTATTTGCATGCAGGATATTTACCACGAGCATGGCAACAGGAACATTCAGCAACAGGACTTCCCATAACAATTCGGTTGTCATGACAAAAGCCGTTCCCATCCCAATCAGGGGACCATATATGATAAAAATCAGCAAATCTCCAAGTGCTATTGATTTGAAAACATAATAAAAATACGTTCCGAGTACACCAATTAGACCAATCCAAATCAGTTCGTTTCCGGTATAGATTGTCAGCGTCAATCCAATAAGGATGACAATTGCTAGTAGAACAAGGCCGAAAGTCAGAATGGTTTTGGGTTTGAATATCTCCTCTATCAACATACGACTTGAGCCGAAAGACTCTTTGCGGTCAATCTGATTTTTAAAATCAAAATAATCGCTGATCAAGTTACCCGCAGCTTGTGTAAACACTACCCCGATAAGAGAAACAATGCCAAACCACCAGTTAACTTCATGCAACAAACTTTCTTGTTTCAGAAACAAATAAGACATGGTCAATACTACCGGCATAGTAGAAGCCGGAAAAGACCAGGGACGAGTTGCAATTATCCAGTTTTTAATTGGTTGTTTCATAAATTAATAGTTAAATTCCTAATATTGCATTGAAACCTTTCAAAGATTCCAGAATATTGCTTTTAACATGAATAAAATGAACTATTCCTTTCGCTTTTAGTTCTTCAGAACAAGCAGGAGCTCCTGCAATAACCAGGATTTCTTTGTCCTTTGTTAATTCATAAGCTTCAGGAGCCAGTTTGGCATACTCATCATCACTCGAACACAACACAACAACATCCGCCTGCTCCTCACGAGCAGCTTCAATGCCTGCTGCAACCGTATCAAATCCCAGATTATCAATAATTTCATATCCTGCACAAGCAAAGAAATTACTTGAAAATTGTGCACGGGCTAAACGCATGGCTAAGTTACCAATAGTCAGCATAAACACTTTAGGTCGTTTAGAAGCAGCTTCTGTGGCAAAACGTAAATTTTCAAATTCTTCGGCTGCACGAACAGTTTCCAACTTTTCGATTTCATCCTGATTTTGCAGTTTTGCTTTGTTTGTTGCTGATTTGAATCCCGAGACTTCGGTAAAATTCGGGAACTGATTGGTTCCGAGTAACACTTCCCTGCGGGAAGATACATTTTTCAGGCGGGCAGCAGCTGTATCTTTAATGGTTTGTTGTATCCTACCCGATTCAACAACAGCAAGAAAACCACCAGCGTCTTCAATTTCCAGGAAAAGGCTCCAGGCTTGTGCAGCTATTTCATTCGTCAGTTTTTCAATATAGTAAGAACCGGCAGCCGGGTCGGTTACCTTATCAAAATTAGATTCTTCTTTTAACAACAATTGCTGATTACGTGCAATTCTTTCTGAAAATTCATCCGGTTTTTTGTAAACTGCATCAAAGGGTAATACAGTCAGTGAGTTTACCCCTCCAAGCGAAGCACTCATCGCTTCAGTTTGTGTACGAAGCATATTTACGTTCGAATCAAAAATTGTTTTATTAAATGATGTTGTTTCAGCATGAATACGCATTTTCATGGAACAATAACAAATGCCTTCTCTAGTTTCAGGACAATCAGTCCTTCTGCAAACAGGTTTATAAGCTTCCACGATTAATGCCCATAACCATTTAGCCGCACGGAATTTTGCAATTTCCATGAAGTAATTACTGCCTATGCCAAAGTTAAATTTAATTTTTTTGGCAGCTAATTGTGTATCAACACCTTTGTCAACCATCATTGACAGATACTGATTACCCCAAGCTAATGCATACCCAAGCTCCTGTGCAGCATAAGCGCCGGCATTACTCAAACTGAGGGCATTTACATTAACAACGCGATAGAAAGGTAATTTGGCAGCAGCTAAAGCAGCAGCTTCCAGCATTACGGCTATTTCTTCCTTTGAAAATTTCTTACCACGCAGCAACATGCTATTGATAGGGTCGAAATTAACCGAACCCTGTAATTCAGGTGCATTATACCCTTTTGCTGAAAAATAATCAATCAGCAGATTTACCAGGTCGACCGTCTTTTTTGAACAAGTTTTGAAATTCAACTCCACGCAGTTAGCTGCGATTCCGTTGAGTAAATTTGCAATAAAATCAGCAGACAGGTTTTCCTTGTTGACGGTAAACCCGAGTGAGTTAACACCCCTGTTTAATAAATCCAATGCTTTTTTATTGGCTGATTTTGCATCTTTCACTTCGATGTTCTGACGAACATACCAGTCATTATCCGATTTTGTTCCGCGTACATAAGGAAATTTACCGGGAAGGGCTTCTGTAGTCTTATAGTTTTGAATATCTTCAGCGCGATAAAACGGCATTACCTTAAACCCTTCGTTGGTCTTCCAAACGAGTTTTTTTTCGAAATCAGCGCCTTTTAAATCAGCTGTAATTTTATCCATCCATTCCTGTGTAGAAACCGGCGGAAAATCAGCTAACAAGTTTAATTTTTTTTCTGACATAATTTTATAATTAATCTTATTTTCCAAACGGCTGCAAATTTACTAATTATTTATGAAATTATGTCCGAATTATGCATAAAATCCTTTTTAAAATACGTCATATCGGCAGAAACTACAAAGTGGCTGATATTTTGATGTAAAACTGCAAATTTTAGTACATCATAGCACCTGACAATGAAGTAAAAAATTAATAAAATATGTAACTATGAATACAAGTAACAACAATCAAAACGAAAAGGCATTAAACAAATATGCCATTAATTTAAATGAACGGGCAAAGGCCGGAAAACTCGACCCCGTGATTGGGCGCGATGATGAGATTCGTCGTGTACTCCAGATATTAAGTCGCCGCACCAAAAACAATCCGATTTTAATCGGCGAACCAGGTACCGGTAAAACGGCCATAGCTGAAGGTCTCGCGCACCGCATCATACGCGGTGATGTACCAGAAAACCTAAAAAGCAAACAACTTTTTTCACTTGATATGGGTGCTCTGATTGCAGGAGCCATGTACAAAGGAGAATTTGAAGAAAGATTGAAATCCGTGGTAAATGAAGTTATTCAGGCTGACGGAGAAATCATTCTTTTTATTGATGAAATTCACACCCTCGTTGGCGCAGGGAAAAGTGACGGTGCCATGGATGCCGCCAACATTTTGAAACCTGCACTGGCAAGAGGAGAATTGCGCGCTATTGGTGCTACTACCTTAAATGAATACCAGAAATATTTTGAAAAAGACAAAGCCCTGGAACGTCGTTTTCAGCTTGTGATGGTAAATGAACCCGATGTACAAAGTACTATTTCAATTTTACGTGGATTAAAAGAGCGTTATGAAAACCACCATAAAGTGAGGATCAAGGACGATGCTATCATCGCTGCCGTTGAACTGTCGAACAGGTATATCACTGAACGGTTTTTGCCTGATAAAGCCATCGACCTGATGGATGAAGCCGCTGCTAAACTCCGGTTGGAAGTCGATTCTGTGCCCGAGGAGTTAGACGTTATAGAAAGGAATATTAAACAATTAGAAATTGAAAGAGAAGCCATCAAAAGAGAAAATGACGTAAAAAAACTGGCTCTGTTAAAAGAGGAAATTTCCAAACTAAAAGAGGAAAGCCAAGTGCTGCGTGAGAAATGGTCGTCCGAAAAAGCGCTGATTGACAAAATTCAACAGGCCAAAATTGAAATTGAAAAATTAAAATATGACGCTGACAAAGCCGAGCGTGAAGGAGATTACGGCAAAGTGGCCGAAATCCGTTACGGGAAAATCAAGAACCTGGAAAACAATATTACTGATTATCAGAGTAGATTAGTCGGACTTCAGGGAACCAATGCATTGATCAAGGAAGAAGTCGATTCGGAAGACATTGCCGATGTGGTTAGTCGTTGGACAGGCATACCCGTAAGTAAAATGCTGCAAAGCGAGCGGGACAAATTACTGCATCTGGAAGATGAGTTGCACCTGCGTGTAATCGGTCAGGAAGAAGCCATTGTGGCTGTGGCTGATGCCGTCAGGAGAAGTCGTGCTGGCTTGCAGGACCCAAAGCGTCCGATTGGCTCATTTATCTTCCTGGGCACGACGGGTGTTGGTAAAACCGAGTTAGCCAAGGCTTTAGCTGAGTATCTGTTCGACGATGAAAACATGATGACCCGTATCGACATGAGCGAATATCAGGAAAAATTTTCGGTAACGCGACTGATCGGTTCCCCTCCCGGCTATGTGGGTTACGATGAAGGCGGACAGCTGACTGAATCCATCAGAAGGAAGCCCTATTCCGTGGTACTTTTCGATGAAATTGAAAAAGCGCATCCGGATGTTTTCAACGTGTTACTGCAAGTGCTCGATGACGGACGGCTAACCGACAACAAAGGTCGTACGGTCAATTTCAAAAACACCATCATCATTATGACCTCAAACATCGGTTCGGCATTGATTCGGGAAAACTTTGAAAAAATGAACGAAACAAATCATGATGAAGTGATAGAGAAAACGAAAAATCAGGTTTTTGAACTGCTGAAACAAAGTATCCGGCCGGAATTTCTGAACCGAGTTGACGAACTCATTATGTTTGCACCGCTGGATAGAAAACAAATTGAAGATATTGTCAGGTTACAACTTTCGGGCATTCAAAAATTGCTTTCCGACAATCAGATTCACCTCAAAATTGATGAAAAAACGATCCATTTTATTGCCCGTGCCGGCTTTGATCCGCAATTCGGCGCCCGACCGGTCAAAAGAGCCATCCAGAAACTTTTGCTGAACGATTTATCTAAAGCGATACTCTCGGGGGCAATCCGGCAAAATGATACCATTTACGTCGAAACGGACGGAGACAAACTGCGGTTCAGAAATTAAAATAAAAATAATCGGATGAATAGCATTACAGCCATTCATCCGATTATTTTATTTAAATTATTAGTCAGCAAAAGGTGCAAACTTGCATCCTTCACTAACCATTAACCACTAATTACGTGTTCATCCCCCCACAAACATGGATTACCTGTCCACTTACATACGACGACAGATCAGAAGCCAGAAATAACGTAACGTTAGCAACCTCTTCTGGTTTACCACCACGACGAAGTGGAATCATTTCAGCCCATTTAGCGCGTTGTTCTTCAGTCAATGCATGTGTCATTTCCGTTTCGATAAAGCCCGGAGCAATGGCATTGGCGCGAACACCCCTTGAACCCAACTCTTTGGCAACCGATTTAGCCAGCCCTATCATACCGGCTTTAGAAGCTGAGTAGTTTGCCTGACCGGCATTTCCGGAAACACCAACCACTGAACTCATGTTAATAATAGAGCCGGTGCGCTGTTTCATCATAATAGGTGTACACGCATGGATAAAGTTAAAGGCAGATTTCAGATTTACATTGATAACCGCATCCCACTGCGATTCACTCATGCGCATCATCAATCCATCTTTAGTAATGCCGGCATTGTTCACCAGAATATCAATCCGCCCAAATTCTTTGTGTATTTCTTCCACTACAGTGTGTGTTTCTTCAAAATTTGCAGCATTTGAAGCATAAGCTTTCACTTTCACACCCAGTGCTTTAATTTCTTTTTGCGTGTTCAGCGCATTTTCGTCAATATTTAAATCTGTAAATGCAATAGCTGCACCTTCACTTGCAAGCTTCAACGCGATTGATTTACCAATTCCACGTGCAGCTCCGGTTACGATAGCTACTTTTCCTTCCAATAATTTCATAAAGTAATTTTTTAATTAATAATTGAAGTAATTAATATATTCATTTTCTTTCGCTCATCATCGACAAGAGAAATTCTTCATTATTTTCTGTTCTTTCCATGCGGTCTTTCATAAACTCCATGGCTTCCACTGCATTCATATCCGACAGGTATTTCCGCAGGATCCACATGCGATTCAGGGTATCATTATCCAGCAACAAGTCATCGCGACGCGTACTGGACGCCATGATATCAACAGCCGGAAATACCCGTTTGTTTGCCAAGCGGCGATCGAGCTGCAATTCCATGTTACCCGTACCCTTAAATTCTTCAAAAATCACATCATCCATCTTTGAACCGGTTTCTGTCAATGCTGTAGCAATAATGGTCAGACTACCACCATTTTCGATATTACGGGCAGCGCCGAAAAACCGTTTGGGTTTATGAAGCGCATTGGCATCTACCCCCCCCGAGAGGATTTTACCCGATGCAGGCGCAGAAGTATTATAAGCACGCGCCAGACGGGTAATCGAATCAAGCAAAATCACCACATCATGACCGCACTCAACTAATCTTTTTGCTTTTTCATGTACCATCGAAGCCACGCGTACATGCCTTTCTGCAGGTTCATCAAAAGTAGAGGCAATTACTTCAGCATTCACACTTCTTGCCATGTCGGTCACCTCTTCCGGGCGCTCATCAATCAGCAACACCATCATATATACTTCCGGATGATTGGTAGCAATTGCATTGGCAATTTCTTTTAATAGAACGGTTTTACCAGTCTTGGGCTGTGCCACAATTAACCCGCGTTGTCCTTTTCCGATGGGCGAAAACAAATCAACCATGCGGACAGAAAGTGGATCTCTTTTGCCCGAGCATAAGGTAAATTTCTCATCCGGGAACAAAGGAGTCAAGTGCTCAAAAGGTACACGGTCGCGTACATATTCCGGACTGCGGCCATTGATTTTATTCACACGAATCAGCGGGAAATACTTTTCACCTTCTTTCGGAGGACGAATCGAACCGGTTACCGTATCGCCCGGTTTCAGTCCGAATAACTTAATTTGCGACTGAGACACATAAATATCATCCGGAGAACTCAAGTAGTTATAATCGGCAGAACGTAAAAATCCATATCCGTCGGCAACCATATCCAAGGTACCAGTTCCTTCCAGGATACCGTCAAAATCATACTGCTTTTCTAGTTTTTGAGGGTTGAATTTCGGTCGGTTGTTATTTTGCTGGTGACCGTTCTTATGCTGGTGAACATTTGGCTGGTTGTTGTTATCCTGCGTTGGTTGCACAGGTAGATCAGCCGTTTGTTGCTCTGAAGTTTCTGATGTTTTATCTTGTTTCTTTTCCAACACTATTTCAGGAAATGCAGTTTCTTTTTCTGTAACAGATGCCGGTTCTGCAATCGGTACCGGTATTTCCTTAACTGTTGTTGCTTCTTTAGATTTAGTTTCTTCTTTTTCAGCTACCTTAATTGCCTTTTTCGCTGTGCGCTTTTTTTCCGGTTTTGTTTGGGGTGTTGTTTTAACTGCATCCGGCTTTACGGCAGTCACGTTCTCCTGAATTTCAGTTTTCTTTACTGCTTTTGTTCTGGAAGCTGACTTTTCATTTTTATTTTCTTCCACTGATGTCTTTTTCTCCGATTCATCTGCATGAACAGTATTTTTACCAGTTGCAGTCATCACTTTTTGCTCTCCGTTTTTCTTCACAGAAACCCTTGATCTTCTTCCTTTTGTTAGATTGTTTTTTTCTTTAACAGCGGCTTTTTGTTGTGAATTTACGACCGCCTGTCGATCCAGAATGTCGTAAACCAGTTGTTGTTGAGAAACAGAACCGGATACTTTTAATTCTAGTTCAGCCGCAATTTTTTTTAGCTCAGTCATATCTTTTGACTCAAGCAGGGTGAGATTGTAATTACTCATAAAGTTTTGCAAATACGTTTATCCGGACGGTCTAATCGCGAGAGGATCTAAACGTTTGAAATAAATAATAGTTTAATAATGTATTAATATCGGTTGATGTAAAGCAGGTTTGCTTTGTTATAGAACAGAAATATGCTGCAAAGGTAATTTAATATTTTGAAATAACAAAGTTTTGTTTAAATTTACGTACAAAGTTTCATAAATATTGGAAAATCATTCGCTACAATAATAAAAAAATCAATTCATGGGCTTGAAACTCAGACTTACAATTATGAGCTTCTTTCAGTATATGATATGGGGAGCTTGGTTGATTACTATAGGGGTATTTTGGTTTGAAAACCGCAAATGGAGCGGTGCAGAGTTCGGTGCTATATTTTCTACCATAGGAATCGCCTCCGTATTTATGCCGGCATTGTTTGGAATTATTGCTGATAAGTGGATGAATGCAGAAAAAATGTATGGTATATTACATATTTTAAGTGGTATAGCTATTTTCTCTCTTACCAGGGTGAATGATCCCGTCTCGTTTTTCTGGGTTATGCTGATTGCCATGGTATTTTATATGCCCACCATTGCCCTGTCAAATTCTGTTGCCTACAATGCATTAAAATCAAACGGATATGATGTGGTAAAAGTTTTTCCCTCTATTCGTGTATGGGGAACTATCGGTTTTATCGCTGCCATGTGGATTACTAATCTCTCGGGAAATAAAGCTACAGAGGTTCAGTTTTACTTGTCTGCTGCATTTTCAATGATGCTGGGAATATACTCTTTTAGTTTGCCTGCTTGCCCGCCTCCTTTAAAAGAAAAAAAGGAAATTAACCTGGCTGATTCTCTGGGCTTGAAGGCTTTTAAACTTTTTGCCAATTATAAGATGGCCGTTTTTTTTATTTTTTCCATGTTTCTTGGGGCTGCATTGCAATTGACAAACATGTACGGGGATGTCTTTTTGGATGACTTTAAAAATATTCCACAATATGCTGATTCTTTTGTTGTCCGGTATTCCACTATCATCATGTCGATATCCCAGATTTCTGAGACCCTGTTCATCTTTGCCATTCCTTTCTTTCTGAAAAAATTCGGCATCAAAAATGTAATGCTGATGAGTATGGCTGCCTGGGTATTAAGGTTCGCACTCTTTGGTTTCGGTAATCCTGATAATCGTCTTTGGATGCTGATTCTTTCCATGGTGGTCTATGGCATGGCATTTGATTTTTTCAACATCTCCGGCTCATTGTTTATTGAAACCTCTACCGACACCTCAATTCGTTCCAGTGCTCAAGGTTTGTTCATGATGATGACCAATGGATTCGGAGCTATGGTTGGCAGTTTCGCCAGCGGTATCATCATTGATAAATACTTCATGGTTGATGGACTCAAAAACTGGCAAGGCATCTGGTTTACCTTTGCTGCTTATGCTGCTGTCATAGCCATCTTGTTTGCTATCCTGTTCAAACACAAGCACGAAAAACATCCTGATAGCGTATAATGAATAATTGTAAAGGCGCACGGCCGTGCGTTTCTACGCGTGACCTGGTGACCTAAAACGGCGTTTCATCGCTTTTTGCATACCCGCCAAATGGTGAACCCGTTCCTAATTCATTATTTGCTTTTCCATTGAAACTATGATCGTTCATTTTTGATGATATAGTCTGATATCCGGCAGCAAACGAATTATTTTCAGCATCCAGATCATCTTTATTCACAAACTTTGCATAAATATTTTTAAATCTAAGCTGAACTTCGCCGGTAGCACCATTTCGATGTTTTGCTACAATAATTTCAGCTATACCAATCAATGAATTGCCCTGAGCATCTTCCGTCAGCTTATAATATTCTGGTCGATGGATAAAGCATACCATATCAGCATCCTGTTCAATAGCCCCCGATTCACGCAGGTCAGATAGCTGCGGCCTTTTTCCATCTAATCCGGTACGTCCTTCTACTCCACGGTTTAACTGTGAAAGGGCAATGATAGGGATGTCCAGTTCCTTTGCCAGTCCTTTTAACGACCTGGATATAATACTCACTTCCTGCTCCCTGCTGCCAAAACTCATACCGGAAGCATTCATCAGCTGCAGATAATCGATAATAATACATTGTACTTTATGCTCTTTAACTAACCTGCGCGCTTTGCTTCTCAGCTCAAATATGGATAAACTCGGAGTATCGTCAATAAAAATCGGAGCGTCCATCAATTGGGTAATATCCCGGTCAAATTTTTCCCATTCATAAGGATCAAGTTGTCCGTTTTTTATTTTTTCTCCTTCAAGCTGACAAACATTCATAATCAAACGGTTTACCAACTGCACATTTGACATTTCAAGAGAGAACACCCCTACAGGAGAATTATAATCAACCGCCATATTCTTGGCCATCGAAAGAATGAAAGCCGTTTTTCCCATAGCGGGACGGGCAGCAATGATAATCAAATCCGATTTTTGCCAACCTGACGTAATCTTATCCAGGCTATGGAAACCACTGGGAACACCACTTGCGCCCTGTTTTTTTGCAGCCTGTATCATCCGGTTACGGGCTTCTTCAATCACGGGGTTGATCTGGACAACATCTTTTTTAAGGTTACGTTGAGAGATTTCAAACAACATGCCTTCAGCCTCCTGCATCAAATCATCGACATCCGTTTTATCATCAAACGCTTTTGTCTGTATTTCCGAAGAAACACGAATAAGCTCCCTGGCAAGGTATTTCTGTACAATAATTCTGGAATGGTATTCAAGGTGTGCTGCTGAGTTCACTTTAGCTGTAAGCAAAGTAATGTAATACGGCCCGCCAACCTCATCAATTGTACCGTTCTTGCGAAGCTGCTCTGTGACCGTGTGCATATCAACGGGTTGCTGATGCACAGCCAGTGTTTGAATCGCTTCATATATTCTTTGGTGCGCGATCTTATAGAAACATTCAGGTTTTAAAATTTCTGAAATCATTGAATACGCATCAGTTTCGAGCATAATCGCACCTAATACGGCTTCTTCAAGTTCAGGAGCCTGAGGAGGTAATTTTCCAAATTCATTAGCAGCAATAACAGGTGGTTGTTGTTGGCGTTTGTTATTATAGGGACGTTTTTCCGGCATATTAAGTTATTATTTATCAGGAAGGCAAATTTACACTTTTTACCCGCAATCTCAATACAGAAATTTCAAAAGCTATCAACAAAAGTAAAATATTTATCAAACATCTTTAAACCGTCAGGGATATCTTTGAATAATCCATATACTGATGAACCTGAACCGGACATAGAAGCATACACTGCTCCCTGCCCGTATAATGCCTCTTTAATCTCCCTGATAACAGGGTGTTTTTTAAAAACAGCAGACTCAAAATCATTATATATAGTATCTTTCCATTTTTCTACCGGCTCTTTGACACTTTCAACGAGGTTTTTGAGAGGCTTATGAGAAGTGACTGCAGCATAAGCTTCCAGAGTTGAAACATGAACATCCGGTTTTACCAGCACAAAATGATAACCTGTCAAAGTAAGATCAACCGGTGAAAACTCATTTCCGATACCAGTGGCAAATACTGGTTTGTTTTTAATAAAATACGGACAATCGGCACCTAACTTAACAGCATATTTTTCAAGTTTTTCGTCTGTAAGATGCAAGGCAAACAATTCATTGAGGGCTTTCAGCATGAAGGCTGCATCTGAAGAACCACCACCTAATCCTGCCCCAGAAGGTATATTTTTTCTAAGCTGAATATTAACAGAAGGAAATTCATACTCTTTTTGCAGCATATGCAAGGCCTTTATGACCAGGTTTTTTTCCGGATCATCCGTCACTTCTATTCCAAAAACGTCCAGGTTATAATCAACTTTACGGGAATATACAATATCACTTTTTGCTACATACAACTCGTCTTTCAAGCCTATGGGATAATACACGGTTTCTATGTTATGATAACCATCCGGCCTTTCCCCCACGACATTTAATCCGATGTTTATTTTAGCATTTGGAAACAGTTGCATGTGATAATAACTAATAATATTTTTTTTTGATTTGTAAATATAATGTTTTTCTAAAACATACAAAAGTAAGAATATTAACCGACAAAAAACCCGGGATTCTAAAAAAAATCCCGGGCAGTTAAACTATCAGAAAAAATTCTCGGTTGTATATAATCAAGTGTTGTATTCGAAATTAAAAAAATAATGTTAATTATGTTTGAAAACTTGATGCAAAAGTAGGGTATTATTGTATTTTTAACGGGGCAATTGGTAAAAAAAACGGGGCAATTGGTAAAAAAAACTATTTTTTTATTAGGTTTGCGGTAAATATTCCGGTATGATTAGAACTATTCTTTTATTAAACCCTGTTTATGTTACTTTATTCTGGGCAATTCTCCTGAATATATCTGAAAGGAACGCTTCTCCCGCAAGGATTTTTCTGGGGAAGTTTATGATTTTCGCGTTCATTGTTTACCTTTCTCATTTTGTATTTTACTTTCCTTTTAAAGGATTGTATCCATACATTGATCCTTTGTATCAGTTTTCTTCTTTGAGTGTGTATCCACTGTATTATATTTACCTGAGGCTGTTGACTGTTGATGAAAAGTTCTCATTAACAAAACATTTGAAATTTTTAATTCTTCCTGCCATCCTGGTATTAATATATATCTCGGAAGTTGCCTTTTGCGACTTTGAAGCATTTAAAATATGGATATATGAGAAAGATGTTTCACTGGGATCTCCCGGTTTAAAATATTTAAAAATTACTTATATGATGATGCGTTTTCTATTCATCGTTCAGGTTATTCTGCTGATGATAGAAAGTTCGAGACTCTTAAAACAATATGCAGCTAAAGCTGAACAATACTACTCTGATATCGAAGATGGTAAAAATCGGAATGTTAAAATTTTAAACATTTCGATGATTTTAATAGGAATATTTTCTGTTGTTATAGCTTCACTTGGAAGAGATTTCTTTCAACAAGAACTTACTATGATTGGAATTATCTCTGTTTTATTCAGCAGTTTGCTTTTTATTGTCGGTTACATGGGATATAAGCAGAAACCGGTCAATCATTCAAGTTCGGTTTTATGCCCGGAATCAGAAATTAAAACTCCTGACAATCAGACACAAATTGATTTATCCAATAATATCCTCATTGAAAAAATCATTCATCTGTTTGAAAAACAAAAGATTTTTTTGAATGAAAGCCTTACTATAGTCGATTTGGCCAATATTACCGGAACTAACCGTACTTACATCTCTCACATCATTAATCACCATTACCACCAGAATTTTTGTACCTTTGTGAACAATTTCAGGGTTGAAGAGGTTAAAAGAATCATAGTCAAAGATCCTTCTGCCACAAATCAGATTCTGGCGGAAAAATGTGGATTCAGTTCGGCAGATTCGCTGAAACGGGTTATTAAAAATATGACCGGCATGTCGGTTACCGAACTGAAATCTCATATACTAAAAAAATAAATTATGGAACATGTACGCAAACCGGAATGGTTACGCAATAAATTATACAGTGAAGCAAAATATGCCAATGTACACGGACTTATCAAGGAAAAGGGATTAAACACCATTTGTACCAGTGGCCGGTGTCCGAATCAAAGCGAATGCTGGAGCAGGGGCACTGCTACCCTGATGATTCTGGGAGATATTTGTACACGCGCCTGCAAATTTTGCAATACAATTACCGGACGACCACTCCCCCCCGACCCTGCTGAACCGCAGAAGGTGGCCGACACAATCAAGCAATTAAACCTGAGACATACGGTGATAACTTCAGTTGACCGCGACGAC